>MIAN01000235.1 GCA_001829125.1 Spirochaetes bacterium GWB1_27_13
AAGATGAAAATATTATATAACATTAGTATTGTTTTACAAAATGTAATATTTTTAATAATAATTGTTTATTCGTTTGTTTTATTTACAGAAAGTAATTCTTTATATTACCCAATAATGATTTCTATTTTTAGTCTAATTAGTTCTCTATTTCAGTTTTTTAAGTATAAATTTCAGGATAAATTCGTTAAAAATAATATGGATTACATAAAAGACAACAATTTTTTGAGATATTTAACAGTTTATATCTTTTCTTCTATATTAATAACTATTTTTATAGTTGGAATATTTATGTTAGAAAAACATTCTATAATAGAATATTCTAAATATCATAAATATCTACTCTTACTAACTACTTTATCTTTAATTTTTGCAAGAAATAAATTTACAATAAGTGGTATTACTATATTTGAATCTTTTATAACACAAGTCGTAACTTATGTAATAACAATACTTTTAGTTAATTTTGGAACAAGTCCTTATACAATAATATCTTTAATTTATCTAGAAACAATTATTTTTTCTATAAATTATTTAACTAGCAGTAAAGTTTTGTTTAAGTTAAATTTTATTGTCCTTAATATAACGATATTTTTAAATATTGTTTTTTATCTTTATGGATTGTACGAAGGTGTGGCATTCTCATTAAATAAAAATATTTTATTTTTGATTAATTTTATTGCTACGATAATTTCTGCTTTGTATTTATATAAAGCACTTAATATAAAAGAAAAACATCAAAAAGATTACAACTTTTATATGTTTAATCTACTTGGTTTTTTTATTGGAACACTTCCAGTATTTGGGCTAATAACAATCCAAAACACAATTACTTGGGCTAAATACATAAATGGTGAATACATAATTTTACTTCCTGTAATATCTTTGCTTTATTTGAGGCAAAAAAAGCAACTTGACGGGCTTGGTATAGGGCTTATTGTTACTCTAATTCTTTCTTCTATACTAAATTGGGGTTATTCTTATAACGCAGGCTTTACTATACCACAGCAGTTATTGTATAGCCTACCGATATTTGTAATCTCTGGTTTTTATATTGCGTTTTCATACATAGAAAGCATAAAAAAACATTTAACTCTAATTGGTATTTATGCTTTGTTTGCAAACCTTGCCTATATTTTGTATTTTATATTAAAACCAGCATCACCTATGATAGTAGGCATCTTGTGGCTTTTGTTATCAATTGTTATAATAGAAATAACATCGTTTTTAAAGAAAAGCACTCCACAATTTATACAAAAAGGACAATCTGATTTTCATTTAATAGTTGTTTGCTACTCGTTTATTTTTGCTTTTATAGTTAGACACTTAATAGTTCATCTCCAATCAGAAAAATATCTATTTTTTGGTTTTAAGGCACGACTTTTAATAGAAATATTTGCATTGTTAATTTTTATTTACTGGTTTATTCAAGAAAAAGATAGATTTGCATATAAATTGTATAATTTTGTTCAACCATTATTTTTAGAAATCATAATCGCTTTTTTAACACTAACTATTATCGTTGAAGTAAGACAAATATTTCACCCACTTATTTGGACAATCCTTGCGATAATTTCTCTAACAATTGGCTTTAACTCAAAAACCGAAAAACTCTCAAGATTACAATTTTATTCTATTTTATACTATTGGGCATCGTGTTTCCATGTTGCTTTTATAACAAGTCCTTATGTTACGGCAAAAATTAATTATTTTAGTATAGACTGGATTATTTCTGTTGTTGCGATATTCTTCCAATTTATCTATATTGGACTATTTTATATCAAATTTAAGGTAGAATCCTTACAATTGCCATCTCATTTAAATTTTTACAACCATTTATTAAAAATAGTAAATTTTAAAAGAAATTTATGGATTTATTACCCGTTATTTGTTAGTGTTGCATTATTTTTAATTTGGTCTTTTGATAGATCGATTCTTACATTATTACTTACATTTGAGGCATTCTCAGTATTTATCCTAAGTATAATTTTGATAGAATCCAATTTTAAATACCTATCTTATCTTGCTCTCTTGGCGTGTCTTGCGAGGCTAATTTTTTATGATCTTGCAAAATCAAACACCCTAACAAAAGCGATTGTTTGTATTGGGGTTGCTTTAGTGATGTTATTAATGAATGCTATATACAATAAATATAAAGAAAGATTCAAAAAGAATGAAAAAATTTAAACTAATATTTTTTCTATTTATAATTATTTTTGGTGGATTTATTGTAACTCTACTTTATTTATCAAAAACTGATACTCAATTTGAATATACTTTTTCTAACATATTTCAAATCTGGGGCTTGGCTACAAAGAACGCAGACAGAGTAATTACAAGATTTATACCGATTGACTCAATAGATGAAAAAGATTTTGGTATTGCAATAAAAGAGAAATTTGATCAAGAAGTTAGTAAGAATGATCCAGATTGCGTATATTTAAATAATTTAGCCAAAAAACTATCAAAATTTACCAAAAAGCCTTTTAATTACAAAATTTACGCTGTTGATTATGGATTTCCTAATGCTTTTGCACTACCGGGTGGTGTTATATTAATAACAAGGGATTTATTAAAGACTTTAAAAACAGAGGGACAATTAGTAGCAATTATTTTACATGAAGTAGGGCATATAGAGTTATCACATTGCCTCGACTCTGTAAGGTTTGAAATATTAACAAAAAAAATTCAAGCTGCTACTCTTGGTGAAATAGCTGATTTTACGGTAAGATTTTTATTGCAATACAATTATAGTAAAACAATCGAATCAGAGGCAGACGAATTTAGTTACCAAAATCTTTTACAAACAAAATATGATCCATATTCATTGACCGATTCGTTTAAATGTTTAAAAGAATATGATGTTAAAGAAAATCTTTCAACCAAAACTACAACTAATGTAATCATAGATTATTTTTCGTCACATCCATACTTAGAACTTCGTATCGAAAAATTTGAAGAAGAAGCAAAACTTTGGTGGCAATACAATAAAGATGCAAAAAAATACACTGGAACAAAAAACTTAGAAACTCGCACAACTTTTTACCAAAAAGACTTTGGTGAAACAGAATGGGTTAAATTTTCTACAAAGAGAGATAAAAACCCAACTACCCCAAATTTTTAATGCTAGTTGAATATTTCTCATATTCGTTATGCCAATTATTAACTGGCTTTAGTGATAACTAAGATTTGTTAAAATATGTATTGCTAAAAATGGTTAATAGTTGACGTATATCTTCGTTAGTTGATTGGTAATCTAATACTAAACTTTGTTCCACTACCGACTTTGCTTGTCACATTGATTTGTCCTTTATGGAGTAAAACTATATGTTTAACAATAGAAAGCCCAAGTCCAGTTCCGCCAGATTTTCTGGAACGAGACTTATCTATTACATAAAACCTTTCAAAAATTCTACTAATGTCTTTTTCTGGGATACCAATACCTGTATCTTCAATATTAATTTCTAAAAAATTGTTATTTTTTTCTAAATTAAGCGTAATATTGCCAGAATCCGTATATTTTATTGCATTATCAACCAAATTTATTAACATTTGTTCAAGTTTAAATCTATCACCTTTAATAGATGGAATGTTTTCTTCAATGTTTAGATTTAGGCTCAAGTTTTTTTCTTCTATTTTTTCTTTTAGTATAGATACAACGGTATTTACAACTTCTTTTAAATCAACTTGAGTAAGCCCATTTGATAATTTTTTTTCTTCTATATTAGATAGCAAAAGCAAGTCTTTAACTATATTTATTAGCCTTTCTGTATTATTTTTAATTATTTGGAGATAATGTTTTTTTTCAGAATCTTTTTCATCCTCATAAAGAGTTTCTATAAAACCTTTTATGGCTGTGAGTGGAGTACCAAGTTCATGGCTCACATTAGCAACAAATTCTTTTTTAATTTTTTCAAATTCTTTTAGTTCTGTAATATCATAAAAAATTAAAACAAATTCTTCTTTTAGACTCAAAAAATTTATACTACATAGATATATTTTTTCATTAAGAGATATTTCTCTTACAATATTTTTATTTTCTCCGTCTAAAGATTTTAACAGTTCTGTAAATGAACTATTTCTCAAAATTTCCCAGTGGTACTTATTGACTACATCAAGATTTTTAACAATTAATTTAAAACTATTATTAGACCTAATTATTTTTCCTTCCTTATTTATGACAAGGATACCCTCTTTTATAGAAGAAAGTATGCTTTTTAACTCTTCTTTTTCATTAGAAAGTTCATAAAAAAGGTCTTGTACTTTTTCTATAACATAATTAAAAATCCGTCCGAGGTCTTCGATTTCATTATCACTATCAAAAACAAATTTAACATCAAAATTACCCTGTGCAACTTTTTTTGCAATACGAGAAAATTTATTTATAGCCTTATTAAAATTATAATAAATTAAAAATATAAAAATAAGTGAAATAATAACAATTAAAATAAATATCAAAAAGAATCTAAAGACAAAAAAATTTAACTCCCTATTTATTTCTTCTATTAGTTTAGAAACTCTTAAAACTCCAATGATTTTATCATCTTTTTTTACTGGGATTGCAAAATAAATCATCTTTTGCCTTAGAGTTTCACTCGTCCTTATATCAAAACTTTCATTTCCTTTTAAAGCCTCTCCCACCTCATACCTATTAAGATGGTTTGCCATATACTGTGCTTTTTCATAAGAATCAGAAATAACAAAGCCTGTAGTGTCAATTAAAGTAATTCTTAACCCAGTTTTCTTGCCAATGTTTATAATATAATCATCCAAAGACGGATACTTCTCTTTTTGCAATAAAAAATTTAAGTTTTCATTAATAATAATAGAATATTTTTTTATCTCTTGTTTAGAATCTTCGATAAACGCATCTTTTATTTTGCTAGAAAAAATAAAAAATAGAAAAAAAGATACTATTATTAAAACAAAAAAATATGTAAATATTATTTTAAAAAGAAAAGCCTTATTCCTCAAGTTTGTACCCTACACCTCTAATATTTTTAATTAAACTACCTGCATCCCCAAGTTTTTCTCTCAAGTTTTTGATGTGAACATCTATCGTTCTATCCAAAACTATTTTTTCGTCACCCCAAAGATTATCGAGCAGTTTTTCTCTTGAAAAAACCCAACCTCTTTTTTGAGCCAAAACTTGTAATATTTTAAACTCAGTTGTGGTTAGTTCAATTTTGTTGTTATACTGATCATAAACTTCATACTTTTGTAAGTCTATTTTAATTAAATTATCTATCTTTATTAAATTTGGCTCAGTAGAAGATGTATCAACTCTTCGTAAAACAACTTTAACTCTTGCAACAAGTTCTTTTGGCGAAAAAGGCTTTGTAACATAATCATCAGCACCCAATTCTAACCCAACAATTTTATCTGTCTCATCTTGCTTTGCAGTAAGCATAATCACTGGTATTTTTTTTAGCCTAGTATCTTGTTTGATGTATTTACAAACTTCAAAACCATCCATATCAGGTAACATCAAATCGAGCACCAACAAGTCTGGAGTTTCTTTTGTTAAAAACTTAAGTAGTGTTTCTGCAGTATAAAACTCTTTCACTTTAAACCCAGATTTCTTTAGATGGATAGAAACTAATTCTACAATATCAGCCTCATCATCAAGAATAGCAATTAATTGATTCATATATATTCCTAATTTTCTAACTTAAATATTAATTATATATAACACAGATTAATCAGATTGTCACAGATTAACTCGTGTAAGTATATACAATAATATAATAACTGTATTTAACTTTTTGAATTTGTGACAAATCAAAACTTTTTAGTATATATTTTCTTTATAATTGTAATAAAAAATTGTTAATTTAGTGTGAATTTTAAATTAAATTTGTGTGATGTTAATTTATAATTTTTTGGGAATATATTAACCCAGTAATTTCACATACTGTAAAATTACTGGGTTATTTTGTGAAATTAAAGTTTATTGTTCAACACCAGATGAGTTGAATTTTTTAATCAACCAGTCACTATTAAGAGAATCTCCATATATAGTAGCATAAACATTGCCAGAAGTATCTACAGAAATTGAGGTTGTAGGAAAAGGCATTATTTGAGAAGAAATATTAATTTTTTTATCCCAGTTGGTATCCTCAACGCCCAAAGGGTTAAATTTTTTAATCCACAAATCAATACTACTTGTACTATAAAATTCACAGCCTCCAACATACACATTGCTAGAATTATCTACAAAAACTGATTTTGCATTATTATAATTTACCTGAGAAGAAGTATTAATTTTTTTATCCCAATTAGTATCCTCTATCCCGGAAGAACTAAATTTTTTAATTCTCCAATTATTCTTGATATTATTAGGATAATTTTCTTCAGAACCTGCTAAATATACATTATCAGAACTATCTACAAAAATTGAGTTTGGAGAAGTATATCCATAATAAATTTTTTTATCCCAGTTGGTAGTATCCTCGATGCCTGAAGAGTTAAACTTTTTAATCCACCAATTGTATATGATGTTATTAGAAACTAAATTATATCCAGTGCCTGCAACATATACATTTCCAGAACTATCTACAAAAATTAAATCTGCACTATTAGAATTTGACTCAGAAGAATAAATTTTTTTATCCCAGTTGGTAGTATCCTCGATACCTGAAGAGTTAAATTTTTTAATCCACCAATCGTGTATGCCGTCAATAATGTTAGTAGAAATAAGATTAGTTCTAATACCTACAATATATACATTGCCAGAATTATCTACAAAAATTGAGTTTACTATATCACCACCGCCAGAATCAACTGTTTTATCCCAGTTAGTAGTATCCTCGATACCTGAAGAGTTAAATTTTTTAATCCACCAATCAATACCACTATTAATAGAAACCAAATTATACCCAATATCCACAACATATACATTGCCAGAATTATCTACAAAAATTGAGTTTTGATAACTAAATCCATAATTAATTTTTTTATCCCAGTTGGTAGTATCCTCGATACCCGAAGAGTTAAACTTTTTAATCCGCCAATCTTCTTTGCTGTTAAAAAAGTGAAAAAATTGCGTTCTATCGCCTGCAACATATACATTACCAGAAGTATCTACAAAAATTGAGTTCACAGAAAAAGAATTAAATTTTTTGTTCCACAGCAAATTTGATATTGTTGTACTGGTTGTACTACCATTAAAGATTGTTGTGGTAGAAGTAGAACTACTCGTTGATGTTGAACTTGTACTCATAGAACTGCTACTCAGTGTTGTACTCGTAGTTGTCATAGCATTATTAGACACAGTGCTACTTGTTTCAGAAATATGTAACACATCCAATACCGCTATTATACTCGTAGTAGTTGTAGTTGTAATTTCTTCTATTGGACATGTAATTAAACTCACCATCATTATTGATATTACTGCCAATAAAGCGATTAACTCACTAATTTTTTTTAGCATAATAAATCTCCAAGATGAAAAAGTTATATAATCATTAATTATATATCAAATATAATAAAAATAATATTTATAGGCAATAAAATAATGTAGAATTCATTTAAATCGCTAATTTTATTGAAAAATATGACTAACCGTTCTCAAAAGTGGGATATAAAAATCAGAAAATTGTAATGCCATAAAACCAGACAAGAGTCCAATCAAAAAGCCAAAAAAGCAATCATTAAAATAATGATAACCTCTTACCATTCTCGAAAATGATACAATTATAGAAAGGATTAGAAATATAATCGAAATTATTGGGATACTTATAGTGGGTATTACAAATCCGCCAAGTCTTCCACTATGACCAGATGGAAAAGAAAAAGGGTCAACTTTGCTTAAAAAAAAACCTTCTTTTAAAAAACGTTTTCTTCGTACGGTGTGTTTTAAAATAAAAACAATTCCTGTGTTTAGGCATAGTGAAAAAAAACTAATTATAGCTATTTCTTTATGTTGTGGAAGAGGAATAAAAAAAAACAAAGCAATAATTAAAAAACTAAAAAAAAAGTTTCCAATTCTGGAAAAGAGAGTTATAAAAAGATTATCTTTTATTTTTGATAATCTTTTAGCTGTAAAAATATCAATTTTTCTTAATAATTTCATCATATAAGTTTTTAATTTTTCATAGCTGGTTTATAAACATCACTACCTTTAAAGTATAATTTTTCGAGATTATAAAATTCTCGTGTTTCTTTAAGGAACACATTTACAATTATATCACCTCCGTCAATTAAAATCCAAGGATTATTTAAATCAATGCTTTTATTATGAAGAAAATTTTTTAAACTATTTTCAACAAAAAAACTAATTATATATTTTGCCAACGAATGAGCATGAACAGACGAATTGGCTGTAACAACAAAAACATAATTAGTCACTGGGAGAATCTCTTTTACATCTATTACTGCAATATCTTCACCTTTTTTTGAGTCAATTAATTCTACTAAATCTTTTATAATTTTTTCTTCAATTTCATCACTCATTCTTTTATTTCTACCTCTTCCTTTTCTTCTACTTTTTTTTGGGTTTCTTGTTCTTTAACAAAATTTTTTAATAAGTTTACAATACTAACAAGTCTTTTATATATCTCATTTAAATCTTTATTTAAATCACCAGAAAAATCCCATTTGATATTGTGAAAATTTATTATACATTTTGAAGTTTTGAGATTGTAGTCATCAATAAGTCTTTTTATTTTATTAGCACCTACTGTAAAAATGTTAATTCCTTCCATGAGTAATTGGGCTGCATCATTATCAAGTTTTGTTAATATTTTTTTTACAGTTAGTCTTGCTTTTGGATCATGTTTGATTAATCCTGATAATTTTCTAATTTCTCTTCCATAAGTTTCATCTTCGCCACAGCTATTATCAAACTCTATGATTTTATCTGATAAAGCATTAAATTGTTCAAGCATAGTCGAATATTCTGATGACAAAGTATTTGATTCCCATGTACCTTTAATAATTAATAAATCAACTCGTGGTTTTATTTCACCTTTACATATATCAAGCAAAAACGCTTTCAAATAATTTAGAGGCTCTACATACCTTATACTTGCAGAAACTCCTTTATTTAAGAAAAAATCATTAATTCTTTGAGAATAATTTTTTAGTCTTACTATAACTGTTGTTCTAAAAATTTCTAATAATAATTTATTAATCTTTTCTTTGTTCATCTCTTTAATACAAGTTTGAACAATATTTTGAATCTCTGTTTGAAAAGTATGAATATACTCCTGAACAATTTTAGATTTTGAAACAAATTCTTTTGGCTTAAAATAAGGGTCTTTAGAAATAAGTTTAATCATTTTTGTTAAATAGTCTTCTTTTTTTAAGACTTTTAACAACTGAATAAGTTTTTTGAGTAAATCAATAAGACTATTTTCACCAGAAATTCCTTTGAGGTATTCAAATAAATTTTTCCAGTCAGCATTTAAATCAAGGCTATACAAATAATCATTTATTGCAATAAGTTCATCAAGAATATACTTACCATCTAACAGTTCAAAATTTGGCTTATAATTGAAATTTGCCTCTGTTATAGCAGAATCAAATTTATGAATAAAAAAATACCAATCAAAATTTGTAATATTAGACAAATCTACTATTTGATTATAAGTAGCATTTATATTTCTTACTATATCACTATCAAAAGATTTTATAAATTCATTTAAGGTCGCTTTGATGTCTTCAAATGCTTTTTTTACATCTTTACTTTGTCTAATTAATTCTTCTATTTTTTCTTTTTCAAGTTTTTGTCTGAGTTCAGTTTGTTTTTTTGGTACTCCAAATTCAAACAAATATAATTTGATAGTATTAGCGTGATTTCTAACATCAAAATATTTAGTGAAGTTTTGAGTTATCCTATATATTTCATAAATATATTGTGGAAAAGAAGTTTGAATTTGTTCTTTTTTATAATTATAAAATTTGTACTTTAAAAAGCTTAAGTCTTTATTAATTTCTTTTAATTTCCTTAGCTTTATTCGTTCTTCATTTCCAACACCAGTAATTATTTCTAGGATTTTATCAAAGAAATTTAATTCTTTTTGGGGAGTAGATGTCATTTCATCATTACCGTTATTGTTATAATTGTTGTTTATTAAATTTTCTGGCATAAGCTCCTCATTAAGAATGATATATAATGATTTTCCTATTTATTTTAAAAAAAGTCAATATTTTTACTTCTTTTTTTATTTCAATTATCAAACTTTGTATTGAAAAAGCATTTTTATTGTGCTAAAATATATAACAAGGTTTGTATTGATTATAATAGTATAGAGATTTTCCAAAGAGTTTAATCTTTATTTTCTATTTTAATCTTTAAAAATCAGTGTTATACTAATTAAAACTATTTAATTATATACTCAAAATTTTTTATTTTGTCAAAATATACTAACAAGTTTTTTAAGGAAAAAAATAATGTACATAAATTTCTATAAATTTTTTTTATTTTTTTTACTTTTGATTTCTTGCTCTCAGGCTCAGAAAGAAGAAATTAAAAATGAACCGATGACATCTACAACTATTTATGATAAAAATAACAAAACAACATTTTTAAATAAAGTTGGTTTTGATTATAATACTTTTGTTTCTCAAAAAGAAAAATGGAATAACTTAAAAATTAAAAATTATTCATATTCCTATATAAGTCAATCTTTTTTGATTTATGATTTAAAATTTGATGTATCAAACGATGAAGTAGTAAAAGTCACAAAAAATAATCCAAATTCATTCAATAAAGAAGTTACAATTAATTCACTATTTAATGAAATAGAAAGAACTTATTTAAATAATAATAGCGTTTATTATGATAAAACTAAAGATTTTTTTCCAACTAAAATAGAAATAAACTACGACAAAAATTATTATTTTCCAAATTATTTAAAATATACTTATTATGTTCCTGAATTTATTGTGCTTGATGGTAATTTTGATTGGAAAATTTCTTCCTTTACTCCAAAAAAATGATTAAATTAATATTGTGGTTGTTTTAGGAGAATGTATTGTTAAAAAAAACACTTTCGGTATTAATATTTTTATTTATATTGTTTTCTTGTGAGCTTATTAATAATCCTTTTTTAGAAGATTCTTTTTTTTTAAAAAATAATACTGATTCTACAACAACGACAACAGATACAACGACAGATATAACTAGTACAACAACTACTACTGTTTCAAATCTTAGTAACAACTCGGATTTATCTAGTTTAGTGTTGTCCAATGGCATTATATTAACCCCAGTTTTTTCTGCTAAAGACTTAAATTATACAGCAAATGTTCAAAATGAGCTAAATTTAGTCACAATAACACCAACTAAAGCACATGCTAACTCTAATATAAAGTTATTTGCAAAATTTGATGGAATTACTGATGTTAGCAGCGATATTCAATCAGGTTCTCAATCATCTCCTATAACTCTCAATGTTGGGGATAACATTATAACTTTAATAGTCACGGCAGAGGATGGCATTTCTACAGCTACATATACTTTAACGATAAATAGGGCTGGATTTTTAAGTAATAATGCTGATTTATCAAATTTAATTGTCTCTGATGGAACAAATAGGCTAAATTTTACACCTCAATTCTCATCAAATGTAACATCTTATTCTATGCAAGTGCAAAATGGTATTACTAATGCGAATGTTACACCAATAGTATCTGATACCAATAAGGCTACTGTTAAAGTGAATGGTGTTGCTGTAATTTCAGGTAGTGCAAGTGGGGCTATACCTCTAATTGTTGGTGATAACACTATAAATATTGTAGTTACAGCAGAAAATGGGACAACAACTAAGACTTATACTGTTGTTATAAATAGGGCTGGACTTTTAAGTAATAATGCTGATTTATCAAAATTAGTTATTTATAATGGGACAAATATATTAAATTTAAGTCCTACATTTTCAGCAAATACAAATAATTATTCTATACAGGTGCAAAATCTTGTAGATGCTGTAACTATCGTACCAACAGTTTCAGATATAGGTAAAGCCTCTGTTAAAGTGAATGGTGTTGCTGTAATTTCGGGTAGTGCAAGTGGGACTATACCTCTAATTGTTGGTGATAACACTATAAATATTGTAGTTACAGCAGAAAACGGCACTACGACAAAAACTTATAATATTATAATAAATAGGGCTGGACTTTTAAGTAATAATGCTGATTTGTCAAAATTATCTATTTATAATGGGACTACTGTATTAAATTTGAGTCCTTCTTTTTTACCAAGCGAAACAAATTATTCTATGCAGGTACAAAATACTGTTGCAAATGTAAATTTTACTCCAACTGTATCTGATACTGACAAGGCAACAGTAAAGGTGAATGGTGTTACGGTAACTTCAGGTACTGCAAGCGGGCTTATTAGTCTGATCGTTGGTGATAATAGTGTAAATATTGTAGTCATAGCAGAAAATGGGACAACTACTAAGACTTATACTGTTGTTATAAATAGGGCAGGGGCTTTAAGTAATAATGCTGATTTATCAAAATTAACAGTCTATAATGGAATTACACCATTAAATTTGAGCCCTTCTTTTTCATCAAGTGAAACAAATTATTCTATAAATGTTCAAAATAGTATCGCAAGTACAACTTTTGTTCCAACAGTATCTGATGTAGGAAAAGCAACAGTAAAGGTGAATGGTGTTAGTGTAGCCTCTGGTAGTGCAAGTAATCTTATTCCTCTAGTAGTTGGTAATAACACAATAAATGTAGAAGTCACAGCAGAAAATGGCATATCTATAAAAAATTATGTTGTTATTATAAATAGATCAAATCCAGATTTAAGTAATAATGCTGATTTATCAAGTCTTATTGTATCAGATGGAACAAACTCGCTAAGTTTAAGTCCTCCGTTTTCAGCAACTGAAATAAATTATTCTATACAGGTGCAACATATTGTTGCTAATGCAATTTTTACCCCAACAGTATCTGATGTAGGAAAAGCAACAGTAAAGGTGAATGGTGTTAGTGTAGCCTCTGGTAGTGCAAGTGATCCTATTAGTTTAATCGTTGGTGATAACACTATTAATATAGAAGTTATTGCACAAAATACTACCACTACTAGAACTTACGTTGTTACAATAAACAGAGCAAATCCTATTCTAAGTAACAATGCAGACTTATCATCTCTAAGTGTTACAGATGGAACAAATGGCCTAAGTTTAACACCAACTTTTTTGTCGAGTGTAACAAGTTATACTATACAGGTACAAAATAGTGTAATTAATGCAGTTTTTACCCCAACAGTATCTGATACAGGAAAAGCAACAGTAAAGGTGAATGATGTTAATGTAATTTCTGGTAGTGCAAGTGGACTTATTCCTCTAAATACTGGTGATAACACTATTAATATAGAAGTTATTGCACAAGATACTACTACTAAAACTTATGTTGTTACAATAAATAGAGCAAAAAATAACAATGCAGACTTATCAGCTCTAAGTGTTACAGATGGAACAAATGCTCTAAGTTTAACACCAATTTTTTCGTCTGGTGTAACAAGTTATTCTATACAGGTACAAAATAGTGTAGTTAATGCAAACTTTACCCCAACTGCTTTAGATAGTGGCAAGGCAAGCATTAAAGTAAATGGGGTCAGTGTAGGTTCTGGTACTACAAGTAATCTTATTCCTCTAAATACTGGGGATAATACAGTGGATATATTAGTCACAGCAGAAAATGGAATAACAACAAAGACTTATACTGTTGTTATAAATAGACTAAAAAGTAGTAATGCAGACTTATCAGCTTTAAGTGTTACAGATGGAACAAATGCTCTAAGTTTGACACCAATTTTTTCGTCTGGTGTAACAGGTTATTCTATACAGGTACAAAATAGTGTAGTTAATGCAAATTTTATTCCTATTGTATCAGACACAGGAAAGGCAACAGTTAAGGTAAATGGTGTTAGTGTAAATTCAGGGTCTCCAAGTGGGCTTATTCCGTTAGTA
>MIAN01000236.1 GCA_001829125.1 Spirochaetes bacterium GWB1_27_13
ATTTGGATCAAGCTCAATTTCGACAATCTGCATCTCTTCACCATAAATTTTGTAATCAATTACATCAGCCATAATTATTCTCCTAAAAAATTTATATTAGTTTTTTGGTACTTTATTCATCATGTGATTCATCGCTTCACCTGCTTTTTCTCTAATTGTATCATTAAAACTTCCCATTTGAATTTCAGTCAAAAGATATATCGCATCATAGTAAGATGGAGATTCTGGAGTAATAAATTCTCTTAAAGCATTTATCATAGCAAATATTAATTTTGGATAACGAGGTTGATATTTTCTGTAAACATATATTATAGTTCTTACAACATCACCATTAGCAGTTTCACCAAATTGGATGAAGGCTTCGCAGGCTTCTGCTTTAACAACCAGATTATCATCTGAGATAAATATATTCATAAGTAAATCTCTTTGATTGTCACCACCAATTTTAGCCAACAGTTTAACAGCTTGAAGTCGAACTTCTGGAAAATCATTTATAAGTCTACCATTTTCATATTCTTTATCAAAAACACCTTCCATTAAAAATTTTTCTGCAATAGATATAATTTTTTTATCTTTAGCTGAATATCCTTCTTTATCAAACTCATTTAATATAGCTTCAAGAATTTTTGTTTTTTCTGTTTTATCTTTCATTATCATAGCCATATTATAATAAGTATTTATTTTTTTTTCTTTTTTTTGTAAAAGTTCTAATTCAATAGTTTGGGGATAGATAAGACTAATTGTAAAACTAAAAACTATCAAAAATACTAATTTTAATTTTCTCATAACAAACCTCTTTTTTTTAATTTCGGGAATAGTTTTTTTAATCTTAAATTATACAAGACAAAATTTTACATCTCAGTATATAGCAGAATATTTTATTTGTATAATTTATTTATATAAAACAAATTAGAAACCAATATCAATTTTATTATTTATTGATCTTTTATAAGCGTTTAAGTATATAATATATATTATATCATAATTTTTTTTAATTTCTTATAAATATTTTGTTAAATTTTATATAACTTAAAATTTCAATTTACCATTATTAGAATTCGTATAAATAACCAAAATATAAATTAATTTGTGCTTATATTTTTCTCATAGTACTCAAATTTCAAAAAATTTGATGCTAAAAAATTTAATTTTGATACAATAGTCTCATATTGAGCATAGTAGAACAGAGTCTTAAATTTTTTAAATACAAAAGTGAAATTTATAAATATCAAAATGTCACTTTTTATTATAAAAAATATTGATCATTTATAGCTATTTAAGTATAGTAAAAATTACAGGAGTAATTATGTCTGTTAATTGGATAGAATATAAAGGGAAAAAAATACTGTATTGCGATTACAGATGTTTTAAACAAGAAAAAGAATGGCTAGAAAACATAGAAATTGTTGCAAAAGAATTAATAAATTCTCAAGAAAAAGTTTTATCATTAACAGATTTTAGAAATGCAGAAGGGCTTGGTCAAGATTATTTGACAAGAGCAAAAGTCTTAGGCAAAGAGATCATAAAAGATAAAGTAGAAAGATCAGCTGTAATTGGAATTTCTGGTATGAGAAAATTACTTCTAAATACGTACAACTTATTATCTGGCGATAAGATGATTATTTTTGAGGATGAAATTACAGCAAAAGAATTTTTAGTAAAATAACAAATCCTAATTAAAAAAAACTATTTATCTATATAAACTCAAATAATTTTAAATATACTTAACAATACTAAATAATTTTTTTTCTTTAACTTTTAAAAACAAAGCGTTTAGCTCTTTGTTTTAATCGACCTCTTAGAAGCTTTTGTGTGTAACCAAATCATAATTACTTACTTAGCCACAATTTTACAAAAAAATATAAAATTGCTCTTAATTAGTCTAAAAAAACAAAGGCCCCGCCTTTGCCGTGACAAAGCGATGTATTTCATACCCTGTAACAAACAGGTGGGTCTCCTCACTGCTGCCTCTCATTGTCCAACAAGTCTGCCTGCCAGATATACGATCGACAGAAATTATATTGGAGTCCCTTTTAAATATTTTGAGCAGAAAACAATTCACTCATCACGTACAACGCAGGGTTGTTTATAATATATCATAAAGTTAAAGAAAATTCAAGTTGTTTTATAGCTTCATTTAATATTTCGTCAATCTTCTTTTCTTCAAAAACAAAATTTGTATTTTTAGATTTTGAAAGATTATATAATTCATCTGTTACAGTAAGTCCAGCAAGAACAGCTATATTCAAATATGGTGTATTTGGAAATTTTTTTAATAATTCCTCTATTTTTTTTCTATAATAATCTGCGACTTTTCTTAACTCTTCTTTATTTCCATCTTTTGTAGTAAGAGAAAAATCTTGACCAAACAACTCAAGTTTATAAACCTCGATATTACTCATAAGGGTTCTCCTTTAAATATCATAACACCCCGCGAGGTAAATCCCCAGTATCATTTTTGTTGGAAGAATTATCATCTTCAAAATCAAAATTTATTTCCTTCTCCTCATAATTATCAAAAAGTAATTCGCCAAATTTTGATTCGTTTGCTTCATTTGGTATTTTTTCCTCTATATTATTTTCTTGTGGTTTTTCTTGATTATTTAAATTGTCTTTTTGTTCTACGTTTATAGAATTTGTTTGGGTATCATTACTAAAAAAATCAATCGATGGCTCTTTTGAGTCTTCTTTTTGTTCTTTAACAAAAGTTTTTAGCATTTCCTCTTCACTTTGATCTGTTGTATTTGTATCTACTTGTTGAGACTGTGAAGAATTTGTCTCTGCATTTTCATCATCAGGAAGATATTTTAATATTTCAACAATTTTATCTTCAAGTTCTTTATATAAAGAATTATTATTTTGAATTTCCTGTTTTGCAATATTAATTTCTTTTTTTAAATTTAAATTTTCTTCTTGAAGTTTTATATTTTCGTCTGTTAGTTTTTTTATTTCTTGTTGATATTTTAATTCGGTCTCTTTAAATTTTTGAATTGTTTTTACTGCTTGGTTTACTCTTTTTAAAAGAAGCTCTAATTTTTGTAATTCCATATTCCCCCCCCATTTTTAGCAAAAAAAAAAGAAAAAAAATTGGGTTGCCCAAAATTTGAACAACCCCAATTTTATATCTATCATATACTTAAAAGAATGTTAATTATAATTTTTTTTATAAATATCCTTTAAGTTGATAAAATTATCATTATAAAGCACTCTTTGCTTTTTCTACTAATTGATTAAAAGCTTCTGGATTTTCAATAGCAAGATTTGAAAGTGTTTTTCTATCAATAATAATACCTGCTTTTTTCAATCCATTTATAAATTTAGAATAAACAAGTCCAGCATTTCTACAAGATGCATTTATTCTTGCAATCCAAAGTTTTCTAGCATTTCTTTTCTTTTGTTTTCTACCAAAATAAGAATATACTAATCCATGAATCATTGCAGTTTTTGCAACTCTATAAAGCTTAGACCTTGCGCCTCTATATCCTTTTGTTCTTTTTAAAACAGTTTTTACTCTTTTTTTATGAACTCTACCTGTTATTGCTCTTGGCATCTTTTTTCTCCTTCTCTAAAAATTAACCGTAAGGAAGTAAACTTCTTACTCTTTTTGCTTCACATTCTTTTAATACACCAGTTTTTCCTAACTGTCTTTTTCTTTTTGAAGATTTGACGCTTAAAAGATGTCTTCTACCCTGTTTTGAGTATAAAACTTTACCATTTTTGGTAACTTTAAATCTTTTTGCTGCGCTTCTTTTGCTTTTTACTTTAACTTTAGCCATTCTTTTTCCTTCCATTTAAAAAAATTGAAAACTTTAACAAAGCTTTATTTAATACAGTAAAAGGGACAGCACTCCTCATTACTGCTTTTATAACACAGTTCGAATCGTGTAATTAGTTGATATTAAACCAATTAATTTTATAGTCTTTATCAATCTAACTTATACTCACTTTATGGATAAAACTTCACACTATACCTATATTTTATAAAAGATATAGACCTAAAGATTTTTGTAATATAAATTTTATATAACCAAATTCTAATATATAACACAGATTACTACAGATTGAATTTATGTAACTTGTTTATAATAAAGTAATCATAATCTCTAACAAACTAAAAGTTTTCAGTATAAATCTGAAAGTTTTTAAAATTATTATGGCATATACTAATAATTTTAACAATTACCAGTATAACAAAAAAACAAATTTTTTGCTATATATTTTATTAAATTAAAGAATAATTTATGCTTTACAAAACTCTACCTCTTAGATAACCAAACACTTTTACAATTTATTCTAAAAAGAATTAGAATTTTATCAATATAGTTATTTATTGACCATTTAGAAGTGTCTTTTTATATAAAGGTAGAACCTTTAAGAAAAACATCTTATTGTTACTTTTTCTTTAAACTTGGTACAATAATCATACTCATTGATTTACCTTCAATACCAGGTTTTTTTTCAACAGTGCCAAATTCCTTTAAGTCCTCTTCAAATTTTAGTAAAACTTCTTCACCAAGGTAAGTATGAGCCATCTGTCTTCCTCTAAATCTAATAGTGATCTTTACTTTATCACCTTCTTCAAGGAAGTCTTTAACATGCTGAAGTTTAAACTCATAATCATGTTTTTCAATCTTTGGTTGAAGTCTAATTTCTTTCAGTTTTACAATTTGTTGATTTTTTTTAGACTCTTTTGCTTTTTTTTCAAGTTCAAACTTGTACTTACCGTAATTGATAATTTTACATACTGGAGGTTTTGCAGTAGGCGAAATTTCAACTAAATCAAGCCCAGCTTCTTCTGCTTTTTCTAAAGCAACGTTTATAGGGACTACACCAATTTTTGTACCTTCACTGTCAATTAACAAAACTTCTTTAATTTTAATTTGTTCATTAATTCTTAAATCTTTGTTTTGCAGAACTATCTCCTTATTATATTTTAGAATTTTTTATTTCATTAAAGAATTCGCTAAGTTCATCCAAAGCGACTTCTTTATTTTCTTCTTTATCAGCTTTTCTTACTGTGAGAGTTTTTTTACTTAACTCATTATCACCTATTATACCAAGATAACAAACTCGGTCTAATCTTGCCTGTTTAATCTTACCACCAAGTTTATCTTCTGTTTCATCAATTTTAACCCTAAAATTGAAATTTTGCAAGAGATTTTTTATTTCTTTTGCATATTCTACATGATTTTTTGAAATTGGTAAAAGTCTAATCTGTTCTGGTGCAAGCCAAAATGGAAATTTACCTTTAAAATTTTCTATCAATATACCGATAAATCTCTCAATAGAACCAAGTATAGCTCTATGAAGCATAACAGGTCTATGTTTTTGTCCATCAGCACCAATATAACTAATATCAAATCTTTCTGGCATAGAAAAATCGCATTGAATTGTACCACATTGCCAGCTTCTGCCAATAGCATCTTTTATATGAAAGTCTATTTTTGGTCCATAAAAAGCACCATCACCAGGATTTAACTTATATACAAGATCAAGTTCTTGAAGAGTTTCTGCTAAAGCCTTTTCTGCTACTTCCCAAATTTCATCACTTCCAACAGAATTTGCAGGTCTAGTAGAAAGTTCTAAATGAACATCTTTAAATCCAAAATCATTGTAAATTTTCTGAACAAGATTTATTACTTTTTTAACTTCAGTTTTTACTTGTTCTTCTGTACAATAGATATGTGCATCATCTTGAGTAAATTGTCTTACTCTGAAAAGACCGTGAAGAACTCCTGATTTTTCATGACGATGAACTAGTCCTAATTCTGCTATTTTTAATGGAAGTTCGCGATAGCTATGAACTCCATCTCTATAAATTAATAAGCCTCCAGGACAGTTCATAGGTTTTACCGCATAAGCTTCTTTGTCTATTTCTGTAAAATACATATTCTCTTTATAGTGATCCCAATGACCAGAGCGATGCCAGAGTTCTTCATTTAGTATTATAGGAGTTTTTACTTCCTGATAACCTTCATCTGTATGAAGTTTTCTCCAGTAATCAAGTATTGTATTATAAAGAATCATGCCATTAGGTTTCCAAAATGGAAAACCAGGTCCTTCTTGATAGAAACCAAAAAGATTCATTTCTTTACCAATTTTTCTGTGATCTCTTTCTTTTGCTTCTTCTATCATTGTTAAATATGCTTTTAAAGATTTGTTATCAGCAAAAGCAGTACCATAAATTCGTTGAAGCATCTTATTTTTTTCGTCACCTCTCCAATACGCACCAGCGATTTTTAACAATTTGAATGCTTTTATATAACCAGTTGATGGAATATGCGGACCACGACATAAATCAGTAAAATCCCCATTGTCATATAAACTTACTTTATCATCTGTAATTTCTTCAATTAATTCAACTTTATAAAGTTCACCATCTTTTTTGAATTTTTCTATTGCTTCTTTTCTATTAATAAAAGTTTTTACAAAAGGAATATCAGCATCAATAATTTTTTGCATTTCTGCTTCTATTTTCATAAAATCTTCTTCATTAAATCTTGTGTTAGAATCAAAATCATAATAAAAACCATCATCTGTTGAAGGTCCTATTGCTACTTTTGTTTCACCAAATATCTTTTTAACAGCAGTTGCCATAATGTGAGATGTAGAATGTCTTAAAATCCTAATACCTTCTTCACTTGAACTAGAAATCCATTGTATATTTAAATCAGATTCAATAGGAGTTATTAATTCTATTGTATTACCATTTTCTTTTGCTGCAACAATACTAAATTTTGCATTAGGAAGATTTTTCTTAATTAAGTTTAATAAACAATCCCCTTTTTCTAATTGATATGATTTCTCGCCAATTTTTATATTAATTTCACCCATAAAATCTCCTCTGTCTCTATATTAATGCTGAATACAAAATTTATACAACTGATTCATACGAATAAAACCCATAAAATCTGTGCAAAACTGTATTATATAAATATAATTTTTTTGTAAATTTGTCATTAAAAAAATACAACTTTCTTAAAAAAAATTAATTTATTAACTATAAGTATTGATTTTTTAAATTGTAGATGTTATATTTTTTTTATATAGAATATTTGGAGAATACAATTATGAAAATAAAAATGTTTTTAATTTTAGTGCTAATTATTTTTATAATAATTTTTATAAATACAAATTGTCAACCTTTATCAGAAGTTCCTGTTGATTCACAATACGCAGATATGGTAGAAGTTAAAGGTGGCACTTTTAATATGGGAGGAATAGATGAACCTACTTCTACCCCAAAAGATAATGTTTCGGTTAAAGATTTTTATATTGGAAAATATGAACTATCTTATTCTTTTTGGTATAGTGTGAAAAAATGGAATAATGATAACTCAAAAGGATACTATCTCTCAAATTTAGGAAGAGAAGGTGATAGTTTTGATAGCAATGGTAATCCAACAAAAAAAGATGGTGATGAGCCAAGTTCTACAAATGAACCAGTAGCAAATATTACATCCATTGATGCAAGGATATGGTGCAATATCCTAAGTGAAAAAGAAAAATTAACGCCAGTATATTATACAGATCAAAATTTTAAGTATGTAATGAAAAGCAACTCACTATTTAATGGACAATTTTATATCAAACAAGATGCAAATGGATATAGATTACCAACAGAAGCAGAATGGGAATATGCTGCAAGATATATTGACGGCACTAATTGGACAAAAGCCTCTTATCTTTCTGGAGCGAGCTCTGATGGGCTTGACGCAAAATCAGAAGTAGCAGTTTTTGGTTATTATAGTAAACAAACGGATGTTACAAAATCAGCTCCTGTTGGTTCAAAAAAACCAAATTCTTTAGGATTATACGACATGTCTGGTAATATTGAAGAATGGTGCGAAGATTATTACGATAACTCTGGATATTATGTTTTAAAAGGTGGATGCTGGAGAAATGCTTCTTCTTCCTGTACTGTATCTTATAGAGCTTATAACTGGAGAGGGACACATCAAACTTATGCCGGATTTAGATTGGCAAGAAATTATTAGCCAATCTATTTGATTTTCTTTTACTTTTTTGATATATTTTATTCATGGCAAATGATAACGATAAAAGATACAAAAAAATATTTTCTAATCCCTTTGTTGTTGAAGAACTCCTTTTATACTTTGTACATG
>MIAN01000237.1 GCA_001829125.1 Spirochaetes bacterium GWB1_27_13
ATTTGTAACCAAAATTTAACTATTACAAAACCAGAGTTGTCTAAAATCGCTTCTGTGTCATTAATTTCTTTGTAAGATCTCTTCCAATCATTTTCCGAGCAAAATTTTTCTACCCTTTCCACCAAAACTCTTCCATACCAAGTTCTGTCAAAAATAGCAATATGCCCAGCCTTTGGTAGTTGTTGCCAAAATCTCCATAAATAATGATGTGCTTTTTCTATATCATTTGGAGCGGCTATTGGTATTACTTCATAGCCACGAGGGTCCATATTTTTAGTAATCCTTTTTATGTTACCACCCTTGCCAGCAGCATCGCACCCTTCGTACATAATTAATACAGGGATTCTTTTTTTATAAATTTTGTATTCCAATTCTCTTATTCTTTCTTTACATTTATCAAATTCTTCTTGGTACTCTTCTTTTGTTAGCATTTTTGAAAGGTCTATTTTACTAAGAATTGGCGTGTCAAATTTATCGAGTGTGATTATTTCTGTCGTAATTTTCTTATTTTTTACATCATTTATTTTTTGTTCAAGCATTTCTATGAAAATGTTAAAAACTTTAATTGTTGCAAACTTTTCGTCTGTTGACTCTATAATATTCCACTGACAGATTGAAGGGTTTGTTTTTTTAAGCATTTCTTCATAAGCAGTTAAATAATCGTCGTACTGCTCATTATGTTTCCAATCCTCTTTTGTCACCCTCCAAGAAGTTGCCTTGTTTTCATCGAGTTTTTTAAATCTCTTTTTTTGTTCTTTTTTATCTATATGAAGGAAGAATTTTATTATTAAATTGCCATCATCAATTAATTGTTTTTCAAAAATTTTAATCTCTTCGTAGGCTAATTGCCAATCTTTTTCTTTTATTTCATTGTCAACTCTTTCTTCGATGACCCTTCCATACCAACTTCTATCAAAAATTGACATTAATCCTTTGCTTGGTAGTTTATTCCAAAATCTCCACAAAAAAGGTCTGTAATATTCTTCTTCAGTTGGCTCTGTTTTTGTATAAACTTTAAAACCTCTTGGATCGAGTGAAAGGATTAAATTATTTATTAGTGTTCCTTTACCCGCAGCATCCCAGCCTTCAAAAACTATTATTAGTGGAATTTTTAGCTCCCTTGCATTTCTTTGTAATTCGCCAAGTTTTAATTCCAATTTTTCGATAATTTGTTTGTATTTGTTTTTGTCCATTTCTTTTGAAAGATCAATATTTTCTAACATAAAAAATCCTTTTTATTATGGAAACAATTTTTTCTACAACAAAAAGTATAGTTTAAAAAAAATATTTTGTCAAAAAAAATAAAAGAAAGTCCAATGATTAACTTATTTTTTTTGACAAATTAAAAGCTTTCATATATATTAAAAAATATAAATTAAACTACTAGGATTTAAAGTGATTAACATAAAAAAATTATCTTTTAATTATGGAAACTCTCAATTATTTAACAATTTGGATTTAAGTTTGGCTTCAAATAAAATTTATGGACTTTTGGGTAAGAATGGAGCAGGAAAAACGACTCTTTTAAAAATAATTGCTGGGTTACTTTCTACAAAAAATGGTGAGTGCATTGTTTTGGAAGAAGATGCAAAAAACAGAAATCCTTTAATTTTGCAAGAAATATATTTTATACCAGAAACTTTTTCTCTTCCTGACATGACAATCGAGCAGTACCAAGAATTATATTCACCTTTTTATAAAAGTTTTAATGCCAATTTGTTTAGTGTTAAATTAGAAGAATTTGAAATAAAAAAAGATTCTAACCTTCAAAAAATCTCTTTTGGACAAAAAAAGAAATTTTTACTTGCTTTTGGACTTTCTACAAGCTGCAAAATTTTTATCTTTGATGAGCCTACCAATGCTTTAGACATACCATCTCAACGGATTGTAAGAAAAAATATCAAAGAACTCAAACAATCAGAAAGAATAGTTATAATTTCTACACATTATGTTAAAGAAATGGAAGATATTTTTGATAATATTATAATCCTAGATAATGGAGAAATAATTCTTGAAAAAAATATAAATTCAATATTAGAAAAAATGTCATTTAAGACATTGCAGACTCTTGATAATATCCCAAATATTGTATATCAAGAAAAACTTTCTACTGCTTTTTCTGTTATTACTCAAGAAAAAAGTGAAGACAATAAAATAGATATAGAACTTTTGTTTAACGCAATACTAAATAATAAAAATATAGTTAAAATATTTTAATAAAAATTAAGCCACGACCTGTCAGGTTTTTGAAACATGACAGGTCTTTTTTTTCAGTGAGTTAAATTATTTTTTAGATTTGGGAATAAAATACCATAATATATTTAATAAATAAAAAAAAATTGACTTTCTGTAAAAAAAATACTATATTATAGTATATTTGGATGGAGAAAAAAATGACTTTAGAACAAGTTTTACAAAGTTTTATTGTTGAAACAAAAGAAAGATTTTTTGAAACAGAAAGATTATTAAATGAAAAATTTCAGGAAACTGATAAAATATTTCAAGAAACTGAAAGAGAGATTCTTGAAAATAGTAAACAAATTAAAGAATTAACTGCAAAATTTCAAGAAACTGATAGAAAATTTCAGGATACAGATAGGAAATTTCAAGAAACTGATAAACAAATTAAAAATCTAATGAAAAAATCAAGTGAGTTTGACTCTAATTGGGGTAAGCTAATTCAAGCATTGGTAGAACCAGCAGTTTTGGATTTGTTCAAACAGCGAGGTATTAATGTCTTAGGTACTACAAATGGTTATATTATTGAAAAAGATGGCAAAAAACTAATGGAAATAGATATTTTAATGAAAAATGGTGATTGTATCGTGTTAATTGAGGTTAAAACAACTTTAAGAATAGAAAATGTCGATGAACATATAGAAAAAAGATTAATGCGATTTAAAGAGTTTTTCCCAGAATACAAAGACAAGAAAATATATGGTGCTGTTGCATATCTAAAATGCTTTGAAGGTGCTGACAATTATGCAATAAAAAAAGGACTTTTTGCTCTCACTTTTTCAGGAAAACATCTTATTTGTATAAAAAACGACAAGGATTATAAACCTAAAGATTTTAGTAATATGTAAGTCTTTGTTATCCGTAGTTTTTATATCAAACATTCCATACTTTTACTTAAATGCTTTTAAAGGTTAATAACGCCAATCCAATATTGAATGCAGGGCGTTTTTTAGCCTTTTGATGGGAAACAAATTTTAAACTCCAAACCTTCGTTATTTAATATTTCGAGTTTACCTTCTAATTGACGAACTAAAATTTTAACAATTTTTAAGCCAAAGGAGTTAGTATTTTCAATATCAAAATATGTTGGTAATCCTTTGCCTGTGTCTTTAATGCTTAATAAATATTCTTTTTGGTCTTTTTTTAAGAAATTTATGGATATTTCTCCATCTTGGTCATCTCTAAACGCATATTTAAAAGAATTTGTAATTAATTCATTTATAATTAAACCACAATAAATACCAAAGG
This sequence comes from Spirochaetes bacterium GWB1_27_13, assembly GCA_001829125.1. Lineage (GTDB taxonomy): Bacteria > Spirochaetota > GWE2-31-10 > GWE2-31-10 > MWDO01 > GWC1-27-15. Next base: position 3,487 of record MIAN01000237.1, read on the forward strand.
TTGAATCAAGAAAAATTCGTTCTACTTCTATATTTAATTTAATTTTTTTCATCTTATCTACATAATTTTCTGATAATTGATAAATAATATCATTTAGATAATCATAAAAGTCTATTTTGTAGAAATCCATTGATTTATATAATTTTTCGTGAACTGAAGCCATAATTTTAATTCTATTTTGTATTTTCTCAAAAATTTCATTACTTTCTTTAGTTCCTATTTCTTTTGCTTGTAATCTTAAAAGACTTAATAATACTTGAAAATCATTCTTTAATCTATGATGTGTTTCTTTTAAGAAAGTATCTTTTTTTTTTAAATCTGCAGTTATTTCTAGTTCTTTTTTCTTATATTCAGGAATTTCTTTTATCAATATAGCAATTTCATCTGATATTAATTTCTCAAAACAATATTCTTTTGTCCCAAAGCTAAATTTGTACTTTATTTTTCCGCTATTGCTTTCTATAATATCTTCTTCATAGAGTTTTTTTAAATTTTCTTTAGTTGACTCTACAATGAAATTATCAGTAAACAAAGAATAAATATCTTTTTCCAAAAAATTATCTTTTGAAATATCTAAGGCATTTACTGCATTTTTATTGATAAATTTTACAATAAAATTATCAGCATTATCAATTGCCTTAACAATTATTACCCCACATTCTATATTGGATAACAAATTTTTATATTTTGCTTCAGTATATTTTAATTTCGCTTCCAAATTTTTTATATGAGGAGGATTAAAAATTTTTAAATTATCATTTTCTTTGGCAATCCATATTTTATGATCATTAACTATATTTAATATTTTATCAAAAAAAATATTATTTGTAGAATACGAACAAATTGTAATCATCTTTCTATCTAAAGTAAAATTATCTATAAAATATTCATAAGCTAATGCATCCTCATAAAATTTATTATTTATAAAACCAGCATATCTTAACCCATCAAAATTGTTTTCTAAAGTATATTGATATTTTTGAAAAAATTTATCTACATAAATATCTTTCTCGAAAATACCATCTTTTAAAAACCATTCCGAGAAACTATAAAGATCAATTTGCTTTTTACTTATATAATAGCTATAATTTTCGATATTTTTATCAAACAATTCATTAATTTCATCTTTTTTTGTAAAATCTGGCATAATCCAGAGGCAGTATTCATTTTCCAAAAGACCATTCCTAAAATAAGATATTAACAAATCAAACAAATCTTCTTTTTTTTCTATAAAATGACATAAATGACTACCCCAAGTTAGATTATCTATACCAGTAATACCTATTTTCCTGTGTGTCTTTTCCATACAATACCTTTCATCAGTGAGAATAAATTACACTAAAATTTATAACTACTCTTAAAGGTTTCTTTTATTTCTTTAAATTTATTTTCTATTCTAATAAACACTTTAAAAATATTAGGGTCAAATATATTTCCACATTCAGAGTTCATTATTTCGTATATTTGGCTATCAGAAAATGGTTTTTCTCTATAAACCCTTTTAAAACTAATCGCATCATACACATCTGCAATAGCAACTATTCTTGCTGCAATAGGAATTTCTTCCCCTTTCAAACTAAAAGGATAACCTTTACCATTCCATCTTTCATGATGATAAAATGCAATATCTCTTCCCATAGATAGAAAATTTGCATTTCTATTTAGGTAACAGGTCTCTTTTAAAGCATCTCCACCTATTAAAGTATGATTTTTCATAATTTCAAACTCATCTTTTGTAAGTTTATCTGGTTTTAACAAAATACTATCTCCAATACCAACTTTACCTATATCATGTAATACACTCATATTATAAATGTTTTTTATAAACCCTTTATTAATAAGATACCCATATTTCTCTTCTTTTTCAAGCTCTTCCGATAATAATTTTGCGTATTCTCTGATTCTTTCAAGATGGTTACCAGTCTCTGGGTCTCGAGACTCTGCTAATTTTGCAAGTGAAAATATTGTAGCATCTTTAATATCATTTATTTCATTTGATTTTTCAGTTATTTTTATGTTTAAATTATTTACTTCTTCTTCTTTATTTTTTCTAAAGAATATATTTTCAATATGAACTCTTATTCTTAAAATTAATTCATCCTCATCAAACGGTTTTTTTAGATAATCTACCGCACCTTTTCTAAATGAGTCGAGTATTATTTCTATATCAGTTATCCCAGAAACCATAATTACACAAATATCTTTTAACTCCTCTTTATGTTTAATAAATTGTAAAAAATTTGTCCCTTTTATACCTGGTAATTCAATATCAAGGATAATCAAATCAGGTTTGGTTTGTAATATTTTTTTCATTGCCTCAGTTGAATCTTTTGCTATATCAACAGAATAATTATGTTTTCGTAAATATTTTCTATAAATAAGTAATTGAGTTGGGCTATCATCAACACATAAAATATTTGCTTTGCTATTTTCCAGAAAAATCTCCTCACAAATTGTTTGTTATAAAAATTTAAAATTGTAATATAGTTTGAATTAAGGTATTATACATTAGTTTTTAATAATCTCCAATAGAATTTTATCTAAGTTAAATTTTAAAATTAAAATAATCAGAAGAAAAATCTATTTAAGTTTAATTTATATAAATAATTATAAAAGATATAAAATATTTCTTTTTAAAAATAAAAAAAATAATTTCTTAAGTCAACATCTTGTTATTAAGAGTAAAAAAAGAATATATTTACCCAATGAGTATATCTTTAGGAAATTATATTTTTTTATTCATAAATTAAAATAATTTTTTTGACAAAAAAAATTATTTTTGTTATATTGTTTTTACTACTTTTGGAGTAGTATTACTAATAATAAGGTTTGACTATGAAACTTTCTACAAGATCAAGATACGGCGTAAGATTAATGTTTGAACTTGCTGTTAATTATAACAAAGGTGCTATGCAATTAAACGATATTTCAAGTAAAGAAGAAATTTCAGAAAAGTATTTGAGTCAAATTGTTATCCAACTTAGACTATCTGGACTTATAAATTCTATTAGAGGCTCGCAAGGAGGGTATCTTCTTGCAAAAAGACCAGAAGAAATAACAATTAAAGATATTGTTGAGAGTTTAGAAGGTGGACTTGATATAGTTGACTGTGTAGAAGATCAAACAACTTGTAAAAGGTCTACGATTTGTGTTACTCAAATGGTTTGGAAAAAATTATCTGCAACAATAAAAGAAACTTTAAACTCTATAAAACTTTCGGACCTCGTGGAATGGGATAAGTCAAGAAAACAAGAATTAACATATTTTATTTAAAACACATAAATTTATTTATCATTTCTAAAAATAAAAAAAAAATAAAAAAAAGGTTTACAAAAATATTAAACTTATTATATACTAATAATCATTAAAACTATTGATTTTTTTAAATTATGCGATATACTAATAGTATAACTTTTTTAATTTTAGTATTGATAAATTAATTTTTTTATATATCGTAGAGTTTTCTATGTATAATAATTTTATTTTTTAGGTAAAATATGAAACTTCAAAAATCTTTAAATTCTGGTTTTGTGGAATTAATATTTGGTCCTCGTTGGACTTATATTGCAGCTGTAAGAAATTTCTTACAAAAATTTCTTTTTGTTACACTTGAAGATGTTAAATCCGCTGATTTAATTTCTATGGCAGCCAGTGAATTGTTAGAAAACGCAATAAAATACGCTTCTGAAGAAGGTACTAAAATTTCTGTTAAACATTTTAAAGAAGATGACACTTTAGATTTAGCAGTAGAAAATTATTCTTTTTCTGACAACATCAAAATTTTAAAAGAAGAAATTGAGAAAGTCAATATTGGTTCTCCAGAAGAAATGTATTTATTTAAAATGCAAGAAGCAGCATTAAGAACAGATGGCGGAAGTCAACTTGGATTTGCAAGAATAAGATATGAAACATGTGCTAATATCAAACTCGATGCAACATCTGATTTGGTTAAAATAGTAGTCAGTTTTGATCTAACAAAGATTAGAGGAAGAAAATGACAACATTAGACATTAAGAATTTCATTACTGATAAAGTTAAAATAGAGTTTATTGAAGAAACTATTGAAAAAGTAAAGTTGGATTTTATTGGCGAGTTGGATTTTGAAAATCCTGAGTCTGTTGTTTTTCCTTTCTTTAATGAAATTCACAATAAAGTTATTTCTAATAAAGTTAAATGTGTCGAAGTTGATTTTACAAAATTAGAATTTTTAAATTCGAGTGGATTAAAAACATTAATAAAATGGATAAAAACAGATATTACTTTACCAGAAGATAACAGATACAAATTTAAAATAATTGCAACTTCAAAAATACATTGGCAAGAAAATGCCTTAAAAGTCCTTCCAATGCTTTCTCCTTTACTAATAGAAATAAAAATAATATAGTTGTTTCTTCCTATAATTTTTTTGTAAATTAAAAAATTTAAACTATATAAAATTATTAATAGAAAATTTTTGATTTTATCAAAAATTATGGTAGAATATTATATATACTAATAGAAAATTTTTTATAAATATAACGCAGATAGAATAATTTAAAAACCAATAAAATCAGCTTAATCTGCCCCAGTCTGTGTTAATGGCGTTATGAATTTGGAGAATTATATGAAGAGTATCTTAATAACTTTTATGTTGATATTGACAATATATGCTTTTTCTCAAGATAATACATCTGATAATAAATTTACCAAAAGAAAAAAATCTGCTATAATAGATATAGATTATGTTCCTCCGACAAAGAATTTAAAAAAGCCATCTGTTCTTTTTGATCTTGGTGGAAATATTTCTTTTAAATCAAGAATTTTATTAAAAAGTGATGGTACAAACACATATTTTAAGACAACTAGTTCAAGTATAGAAACTATTCCAATTGATAGATGGTTTGTAAATGTTAGTGGAGGCTTTTGGGGTAGAATTACATTCGCAGGAGAAAATTTTTTCCATTTTAATTTACTTTTACTCTTAAATTTAAAAAATGCCACTGTAATACCTCTTTTTAATGTATCAGAATTTTATTTAAGTTGTAAATATCCTCTTGGCAAGATAATAATAGGAAGAACTACTTACAATTTAAAAGCTTCAACTGTTTTTTCTGGTGCTTTAGATGGAATAGAGTTGAATGTTAATATTCCATTCCTAAATTTTAAGACTTTTGTTGGATATACAGGAGCTTTAGGTATTTTTAATCCTTATTTTAATCCTTATCAAGTTACAGAATACGAAAGGTCTTTTGTTAATCAAACAAATCTCGCTAACTCTTTATTAGTTTTACAATTTAATGGAGTACAAAGTCAAAGGATAGTTTTTGCAACAGATTTTGATATTTATCTTTTTGCACAACATTTTAATCCATATTTCTTAATGCAATATGATATTTCTGCAATTGCAGGAAACTCAGGGCATGCTATAAACACATTCCACCTCGGTGCAAATTTTGAAGGTAGAATTGTAGAAAACTTCTATTATAAAGTAAATCTTGCAGGACTTTTTGGTACTAATCAAAAGATTTCAACAAACCAAACCAAAGCAATCGTTGGATGTGCCTTAGAGACTCAACTTAGATATACAATAGTTTCAAGTTTTAATTCTACATTCTTACTAAATTATTCTTTAGGTACAGGGAACGATGACAATACAGACTTTTTTACAGATACTCATGGTTTTAGCAAAGAAAGTATCAATAAATTCTATTATTATGGGAAATTTGACGGAGGCTTTGTTTTAAATCCAGTTTTATCAAATTTACAAATCTTATCTTTTAAATACATAGGAACACCTAATTTTAAAAACCCCAATTTCAAATTTTCTTTTTACGCTGCTTTTTATCAAAGTTTTAAAATTTATCCAAATGGTACTATTAGCGATAAAGACGCAAATCTTAACAGTAGCATTGTTGGGTCAGAAATTGATGCAGGTATTTTATTTAATTTTGGAAGAAATGTCACTCTCGACTTTGATTACGGGATTTTCATCCCTGAAACCGCTTATTCTATAACCACTCCAAAAATGAGAATGGGTGCAAATTTGGGGATTAATTTTTAAAGTTATAATTGTATTGTAAAATTTTAGTTATTCAGGTAGCTTGGAGGCGTGGAAATAGGGAAAAAAGTTTAGCCAAACTTTTTTTCTTTTTTGAAAAATGCAAGGATTTTCATCGCTTTTTTTATAATAAGGAAGCGATACAGGTAATAGGTAATTAAAAAATCCTTGCATTTTTAAGCCTAATTTTTGATTATAACTTGTTATATGATAATAAGTTATGGGTTTATTCAGCAAGCCCTAATTAAATTGTCTAATAACCCGAATGTTGAATTAAAATTTTTAGAGATTTTAGCCACAAAATCACACGGAATTTCACAGAAATTTTATCGATTTGTTAAAAATCTTCTCCTAATTCACTGAAATTCTGTGGCTGAATGTTAAATTGAAATTCGGGTTAAATATATAAATTTAAGGATTAATTTTTTATCACTGATTGAGAATAATAATACATTATCCAATGTTGAAGTGCAACTTTTAGAAGCGTTTAAATTTCTCTTTATAGAGCTCTATTCTTTCTTGACTTTTTGTTAAATCATAGTATTTATCTTCTAAATTGAAAAAAACACAATCATTAGATAATTCTATAAAAAATAATATATGTGCCAATTTAAATTCTGATATATTTTTAGGTTCATCTATAAATTGATATAACAATTTAAAAAAATGTTCTTCATAAGTTGTAAATTTTTTATTTGAATATGAATAAATATTATTAGGTTCTATTATAAAATAGTAATTAATATCTTTTAATTTTCTACCCCATGCACTTAAAACATTTAATAACAACAGCCATGAAAAATAAATATTTGGATACATAACAATTATTGGAGGATACCTTTTTATTTTTTTATTATTATAATCTGTTAAAAATAATTTTCTATCAAAATCGAATGGTTTATTTATTAAAATTGATTTTATATAACTAGCAATTATTTTATGATGATCTATCAATTTATCAGAGTTTTTATTCGACATCTTATTTTGAATTGTTTGCCAGAGATTTTTATATGTTGAAAACACTCTGTTAAAATTATCAGGTGAAATTTTAAGATAATCATTAAAAATTGATTTAGAGAATGTTATTTGTAATTTGGAAAAAACTCTTTCTAATTGTGTTTTCCAACTAAAAGAATTTGGATCATTATCATTGCATGATATTTGTAAAGTCATTATCAATCATCTCTAATATAATATCAGTAGTATTTTTTAAATCAATATCTTTAGCATTTAAATCATTATTTCTTATTGACATAAAACTATCGATATTTTCAAACTCGTAAGCAGTTAATGGGCGTTTTAAATCAAAATTACCAAATTGATTAACATCAATATTTTTATTTTCCAAATTACACCTCATTTTTCATTATAATTTATTTTACCTTAATTGTGGTATTTTTAAAAGATAGAAAATACCTTTATTAAAAATAATATAACTTGAGTATAATGTCAAGAGTTTTTTTAGCCAATCAGAAATTTAAAAAAACTACGGCTCTATCTTTTCTACAAGGTTCAAATCGTCCTTTTTTAACACTAATATTTTTTTATCAACACTGTTTATAAAGATAGAATCTTCAAAAAATGTTATAAAGGTATTACTTTCAACTTTTTCGGCTGATTTATTAACTAACTCCATATTTAGATTGAATTTACCAAGATAATAGTCTGTTTCTGTTTGTTTTATAACAGCATAAATAAAATCTTCTTTTATTTCAACAAAACTTCGCCAAAAAATATCATCATTAGACCTTGATTTTATTTTTAAAGTTTCTCTATCCAATAAAACAAGATTATGTGCTGTTGTGTGCTGCCCTTGATGTGCAATTACTACAACCCCATCTTTTGCAACATCGTATTTATGACCACATATATTTGTTAATTCTGATTTTAACTCAATTTTTCTATTTTTTGGATTTATCAGGTACATTTCGTTATTATAATGCCCACCTTCCATATATTCCTTTATTTTTAGGTAGAATAACTTATTAGCAAAAATACTTTTATCAAGTTGAGAATCTTTTAATGTATTTTCCCTTTCATCAAGTTGTTTTTCTTTTTCTACTAATTTTTCTTCTTTTTTCTCAAGGTCTTTTTGTTGCTTTTCTAGATCGAGTTTTGCTTGGTCTGGTTTATCTTCGATTTTTTGTTTTATTTCATCTTGTCTAATATCTTTTTTATCGTCGGCAACTTCTTGTTTTTTATCCTGCAAAGTTTTTTCTTTTTCCGCAACTTTTTCTTCTTTGTCTTTTATCTCTTGTTTTTTATCTTCAAGTTTTTTTTCGTCCTGTTTTACCTTATCTTCTTCTGTTTGTAACTTTTCTTTGTCTTTTTGTAGTTGTTTTTCTTTATTATCGATTTCTTTTAATTTATTTGGGTCTTGGATATTTTCTTTTTCCTGTTTTAATTTTTCTTCTTTTTGAGCCAACTCATCTTTTCTTTCTTTAATAGAATCTTTTTTATCTTCAATTTTCTTTTCTTCTATTTTTACTTGATCTTTTTCTTTTTCAATCTGTTTTTTTTCTTTTTCAATTTCTATCGTTTTATTTTCAATTTCTTTTTCTTTTAGATCTACCATATCCTTTCGTTCTTTTATCCCCTTATCATCACGAGTCTTTAAATCTTCGATTACTTTTTTGTCAGTAAGCTCTGTTGTATCCAAAGAACTTAGGTTTCCTTTTTTTGCATCTTCTGTTAGTGGAATAAGTATTTTTGTTGCACCTGGCCATTCAAAATATTTTACAGATATACCAACATTTTCTTTTGTTATATGTTTTATAACTATTGGTTTGTATTTTTCAGTAAAATATTCCACATTACCTCGATATGTAGCATTGTAGAATGTCAAAAATGTTGCCAGAGTAAAACCATCTTTTCTTGTATAACCAAATTTTTTTTCTAAGTAAGCAGAAATGATTTCACGAACATTCCTAATATGATCAACTTTTGCATCTTTATCAATCGAAAAAATAGCAGCATTAAATTTAGTGTCATCACTTTGGTCTATTGCGTGTATAATAGAATACTTCATTAAATAATTAAATGGAATATCATTATCTTTAACCCCATTAGCAAGTTTAGTACCAATTAATCTAATATCAAAAACTGTTTCTATATAAGTATGTTTACCTGTATAATTTACAAATTGTATATCTGTTTTAACTGATTTTATTTCATTTTCATCAATTTGCAATCCTAAAAATAAAAATGAGAGTAAAAAAATTAAAATAACAAAAAGTATTTTTCTTTTCATAAACTTTTCTCCAATTTATAGGTTTAATATTAACCTTGAAATACAAAGCACAATTTTTTAAGATTAGTTGTATTATATCAAAAGTCTTTGTATTATTTCGGCTTAACTTCCGTAATTATATAATAATTATATACTATAAATTAATTAAATTGTAAGAATTTGCAAAGAAAAATTTAAAAAAAAATTAGTCATACATAAGAATTCTAAATGGTAAATAAATTTTATTAAAGAATAGTAATTTAAAAATTAAAATTTAGCACGAAGGTCACGAACAAACTGTTTAAATAGTCAAAACTTTACAAAAAATTTTTGGGTCTTTGTAAAAAAATCGAGTATTTACACAGTCTGAAAATACACTCCGTGTCCTTTGTGCCTCTTGTGCGAACAATTGCATTTTATAAATCAAATTACTGTTGTGGTTCTAAATCAAAAAGCCAAGTAGATAAATATCGTTCTCCAGTGTCTGGTAATAAAACTACGATTAATTTGCCAGCATTTTCTTCTCTTTTTGCAAGTTCTATACCAGTCCATAAAGCAGCTCCTGATGATATACCAATTAAAAGTCCTTCTTCTTTTGCTGCTCTTCTTGCAATATTACCAGCATCTTCATCTTTAACTTTTATTATTTCATCTATTGTTTTAGAGTTGTAAACATCTGGTATAAAACCAGCACCAATTCCTTGAATTTTATGAGGACCTGGTGTTCCTCCAGATAATACAGGGGATTTCTCTGGCTCTACTGCAACAGTATAGATTTTCTTTTTTGCTTTTATTGCTTCACTAACGCCAGTAACTGTACCACCAGTACCAACGCCACTAACGAATATATCAACTTTTCCATCAGTATCATTCCATATTTCTTCTGCTGTTGTTTTTCTATGAATCTCTGGGTTTGCAGGGTTAGCGAATTGCTGTGGCAACCAAGAATTTGGTATTTCTTTTGAAAGTTCTTCAGCTTTCGCAATAGCACCTTTCATACCCTTTGCACCTTCTGTTAAAACTAATTCAGCACCAAAAATTTTTAATAATTTTCTTCTTTCAATACTCATTGTCTCTGGCATAGTTAAAATTAACTTATAACCTTTTACTGCTGCGATATAAGCAAGTCCAATGCCAGTATTACCGCTTGTTGGTTCTATTATTACTGTGTCAGGTTTTAGAATACCTTTTTTTTCTGCATCTGTTATCATTGCATAAGCAATTCTATCTTTTACACTTGACAAAGGATTAAATGATTCTAATTTTACTACAACAGTTGCATTTAAGCCTTTTGTAATTTTGTTTAATCTCACAAGTGGTGTTTTACCAATTAATTCTGTGATGTCATTTGCAATTTTCATATAGTCCTCCTAAAATTACTACTAATATCATAGACATAGTAGTATATTAATATAAAAAAAATAAAAAGTCAATAGAAATTTATTTTTATTGAATATTTTTACAACACAAATCCAACTCCAAAGTTAAAAAACACACCTTTTAGGTCGATTTTCCATACTTTTGAAAAATTATCTTCTATAAAATATTTGTAGCCAGATTCAAAAAAAAGTTTCGTATGAATGTTTAGTATTCCAGCAAGCCTAATGTAGGGTCTTAGGCTTGCTGTGTCCAATTGGTAAATATTATCAGTGTCTGGTGAGAATAAAGCCCCAACCAAAAACCCAACTGCAAACTGGAATCTATCGATGTTAAAATTTCCTTCTGCTCCAATTTCAAATATAAAAGGTAGAAATAATTTGTTATTTCTATAAAAAAAATTAAAATCAACTTGGATTACTGGGTTAAAAAAAACGAGTCCTACTGGTATCAATGCTTTTATGTTAGCAAGTGGCAGAACAAAAGTATTTTGATTGGAGACCAAATTAATTAAAGAAAATCCACCTATGAGTAAAATTTCAAGGTTTATTTTTGATTGTTTTATAAAAATCGTATTTTCACTAAATTTATAATCAGAGTATAAAATATTTGCAAGGGATTTGTCCTGATATGACCTTATTATTTGTATCGCTGTCGAGTTTTTGATAGAACCCTCTGTCTCCATAGAAGTTAGAATATTCCCAGATTTTAGCCCACTTTGCAAACCTCTGTCTATCCATACAAACTTTTGGGTTGGTGTCGTAATTTTTATTTCTTCTTTTAGATAACTTAACTCCTCTATATAAGAAGAAATTTTTTTTGAAAGCCTGTTTAATCCAACAAACTTTGCATCATCTTCACTATATTTAGAAAGATAATCAATTTCAATTAAATTTTCATCAAGCACAATTTTTTTTGCAATATTAACAAAAATAACCTTAATATTAAGTTTTATCCTAAAATTTATAATGTCAGAGTCATAAAAATCTTTTTCTTTAATTAAAGCAAAATAACCAACCTCAAAAAAAATACAAGTATCATAATTTTTTATTTCATCTATTATAGTACTATAACCTTTTATTTTAAAATCAGTAGAATTGTCATTTTTTTTCCATAAATAGATTATACTCTTTATATTATCTGTACTTTGGTTTATATTTATATAATCTTTTTCAAAACCGCTTATTACAGCAAAATTAGATATTAAATTATCTTCTATCTCTTGGTAGAATGATTTATCAAGATTTTTAAAATTATTATACAGTCTACCTATCCCAATCGTTTTTTCTGTGGAATAAATTTTTCCCATTAAAAATACAAAGAATAAAATTAACATTTTTTTAACTATATTCATAGAAAAAATTCCTTATTGTATAGTTACTTAATTTGAAATTTTAGAGCTGTCAGGTTTCAAAAACCCGATAGGTCTTATCTTTTCTACAACTTCTTAAATCTGATTACTTTGAGCTTTTTAAAAGATTATTTCTCAAATCCAAGAATCTTTTTGCATTAAGTTTTACAGCATTAATAGGGTCGTTTTTAGAAATGGCTTCAACGGTTTCCCAAAGTGTAGAATTTTCTATTTGATAAACGGCTTTAAGTGCCCCTATTCTAATTAAATAATCTTCTGATCCTAAGAGTTCTTTAATAATTGGGTCAATTTTGTTATCTTTTGCACTTACAACATTTCTTGCAATAATGTCTTTACCACTTTTATCCGTACTTTGATAAATACCGATTAAATATGCAACGCAATAAACTGTTGGTTTTTTTGCCACAGCAGCACTTATTATACCGATGTGAGTATAATTATATTTTTTACCCTTCATAAAGTCTTTAATTCGTTCAATCCCTTTTTCGTCAAATAAAATTAGAGATGACAATGCCTCTTCTTGTACTTTTTTTGACGGGTCTTGTTTAAATTTGTAGAATAAGTTTGATATAGAGTCATAATCTTCGTTTAAAACAATTCCTTTGCAAGCATAATATCTAACAGATTCATTATTATGAAGTAACATTTTCTTTAGGGGAAGCAAAGCCTCTTTATTTTTAAAAGAACTAATAGCATAAGCTGCGTACTCTTGAATTTTAGGGTCTTCGTTTTTTAAGTTTTCACTAATTATATCTATAGAAGAAACATCACCTATTTTTAATAAACTAACCATTCCAAACATAACAAGATATTTATCACTTGTTTTATCAGTAATAATTTTTTTAAGATAAGGGACTGCTTCAAGCGACTTGTTTTCACCAAAAAATATTATTAATTTAGCCTTTATATCAGGTCCCAAAAATTTTTCTTCTATCTTATCAGCATCGTCAAGCCTTTGTAGAAGAAGTTGCCCAAGTTCGGGGACTTTCATCTTTCCTATCGCATCAGCTGTTATATTTTTAATTATATTATCGCTACTATCGAGTTTTGAAAGTAAAAAATTTCCTTCCTTAATACCACCTGTTTTTCCCAAAAAATTAAGTAGTGATGTTTCAAGTCTTCTATCAAGAAGATCAGAACTCGCGTCACTAAAAAGCCTATCAGAAACGAATTGAGGAAGATTTTTAGAGTTTGAAAAAAAATCTGTTAAAGCAATTTTTGTATCTAGAAGTAAAGCATCATTATATCTTTCAAACAATTTTTGGTAAATATACTCATTTGGGCTTTGACCAATATCTTTTAATAGATCAACAATTTCACTTTCAATACCATACTGCAAAGTATCATTAATCTTAGAACTGGCAGTATCTGTCGTGTTATCTGATGTATTATCAGCTGCACTAATTTTAAAAACAAATACAATTAAAACCAAACAAAAAAATATTTTTTTCATAAAATTTCCTAATTTTTTCTATATATTAAAATTTTAAGTTGTAGATACGCCAAAATATAATAGTTAGATTTAGAATATAGTAAAATCAACCAATTTATTGCAATAATTTTCTTATTTCCTCTTCTGATAGACCAGTATATCGAGTTATTGACTCAATAGAAAAATTATCTTCAATCATTTTTTTAGCAGTTTCAATCTTTCCTTCAATCTTTCCTTCAATCTTTCCCTCAATTTTCCCTTCGATTTTTCCTTCTAGTTTAACATCTTGTTTCAATCTTTCCATGGCTT
>MIAN01000238.1:0-6356 GCA_001829125.1 Spirochaetes bacterium GWB1_27_13
CTTGATTATCAATACCTAGTTTTTTTAAGTTTTTTGCTGTTTCAATTTTACCCTCAATTTTACCCTCAATTTTACCCTCAATTTTGCCTTTATTAAATGAAACATAGATTCCACTATTATAATCTCTAAGCCATTTCATGTGAGCTTCGTAAGATTCTCTTAATTCATCATTCATAATAAATTTATTATACTCATCTTTTGCTTTGTAAATTTTATCGTCTGTTATTGCGTAATTCATTATTTCCTCCTCATTATCTCCATATTTCATAAATATTAACCATTGTCTCAAAGTATCTTTAATATTCTGCGAATTATTGTTAAATTTTGACATTTCTATAAAGTGTATTTGAAAATGTTCATTTAAAACTAAATCTGGAGTATCTTTTTCACACGCTAAAAAACATGTATGAATCTTATCTATATTGTCAAATAATGTATAATTTAAAATATTTATACAAATCACAGGCTTTAATTCATCATAATATTCACCTTTAACCAATTGGTCTGAATAGTTTTTTGCCCAGTAATACAATGTTCGTTTAGGAAAATCTATTTCTTCTGCAACTTGAACCTCAATATCATAAACTTTACCTTGCTCATCAACTGCTTTAACATCAAGTATAGATTCTTTTAACAAAGAAAGGTTGGATAAATTAAATGGATTCTTAATAAAAACTTCGTTAAGAGTTGGAAAATCCGAGTCACTTAGAACTGCATTTAAAAAATCCAAAAGTAAATCTTTGTTACTCTCAGAACCTAGAAGATACCTAATAAAAATGTCGGTAGTTATTTTAACATTACTCATATTTTAATAATAATTAAATCAATCATATTAGTCAATAAATATTTAGAAAAAATAATAAAACCAAAATTTTCTAAATAAAAGAATTATTTTCACTAAATTTTCTACTTATTTTACATAAATTTCAGTATCAGGCGACAAAGAGATTTCTCCTTTTGCCTCCATTTCTTTAAGAAAATCGATAAATGCTCTTCTTTTATCATCAACATCTTTTTTGCGGACTTCACCCATAACTTTAATTTCTTCTTCGATTAATTCTTTCCTGCGTTTTGTGATACAGGTAAAAAATATTGTTTTAATTTCTTCTTTTGCCCCTTTTAGGATGAATGCTAAGTCTTTATCATTATAATTTTTTAGTGCTTTTTCCAAATCTTTTTTCTTTAATAAAGCAACATCATTAAAAGTAAAAATATTTTCTTTAATTTCGTTTGCCAATTCTTCGTCCTCGTGAGCAAGTTCATCGAGGAGTAATTCGGCACTTTTTGGGTCAGAATGTTTTAAGATTTCTAAAAGTTTGTTTTTACCAGCAATTTTTATAATATTTTCATCTGTTTTTATGTTTTTTGCTTTTTCTTTTAGTTTTTTGATTATTATATTCATTACTTCAGTATTAATTTCAAATTTACCAGACATTTTTTTTATTACTTTAACAGTCATTTCTTTTGGAAGTAGAGACATAATTTTAGCCGCTTTTTGAGGTGGAAGCATTCCCATTATCAAAGCTGCTACCAAATCAGATTCATCTTTTAATATATCTTTTAATTGTTCTTCTGAAAGTTCTTGCAAAAATTTAAACTCTTTGTCTTTTTCTTCTTCAATTGTTTTTATGAAAAACTCAGAGCCTTTTGATATGCCAAAAGATTTTTGTAATAAATTCCTTGCAAATTCCTTGCCACCCTTTGCTTTTCCATCTATATTGGATATTTTACCAAAATTTTTCTCAACTTGTTCAATTTCTTCCTTAGAAATACTCTCAATTGCAAGAATTTCTGATACAGTTTTAATTAATTCTTCTTCATTAAAATTTTTAATTATCTCTTTTGATTTTTCGATGCCACACAAAACTAAAAACAATGCAGCAAGTCTTTTTTTTGGAATCGGAGGTAAAACTTTTTTTTCTTTTTCCTCTTTTTCTAATTTTTGTTCAAGTTTTTCAAAAACAACTTTTTTTACTATTTTTGGTTTTTCTTCTTCAATAATAAAAGGCTGTTTTTTATCTTCTTTTTTGTTTTCTTCTTGATTTTGATTTTTTTTGTAGGTTTTTAAAAAAAAGTTATTATCTGACATATTTCATCTCTTAGATTTATTGAGATTGTAGAAATAGGTTTTAAACCTACTTCTACGGATTAAATATTTTAAGGCAAATTTTTTAAGTCTGGTTTGTATAATACATCTTTATTACCGATTTTTACACCATATATTTTTTTGTATGCTTCTACAAAACCCATCCAGCCACCAGCCATAGCCCCCCAAACACCAGCAGAAAAAGAAGCACCGCCAGAGATAAATAAATTATCAAGCAATACTTGTTTCATTCTTGTCATGCCAAAATTTTCTGGAGTTTGCCCAAGTCCACTAATTGGATATTTTGACCCATAGTCAAGATAAGACGCTGGAGACATTGAGATTAAATATTTAAGTGGTGGATTTTCTTTAAAAATCGGCTCTACTTCTTGAAGCTCTTCAAGGATTTTTTGAGACATTTTTTCTTTTTCTTCTGTATATTTTTTGTAGTCTGCTTTTCTTAAATCCATCCATTTATCTATCTTTTTTTGGTCGTGTTCTATATAGAGTAAAATCATTACATAATATTTTTCATTATATAATTCATCTGGAATAAACATAAATAAATTCCAGTCATTACCGCCAAGTCCTTTGTCTCTTCTATAAATATGATATGTTACATCTGTTAATTTTGGATATTTTTTTGCAACTTCTTTATCAACTAAGTATAAAGTATAAAAATCCGAGTTTGGATACGAAATTTTTTTCACTTTATTAACAAAACTCTTGATCTTGCCAATATGAGTACCATTTTTGATTAATTCTTCAACTCTATCTTGTGCTACTGATAAAAATACATTATCAGATTTCACCTCTTCGCCTTTAACCTTAACGCCAGTTGCCTTTTTATTGTCAAATGTCACACAGTCAACTTTTGTATTTAGGTATAATTTTCCACCAATTTCTCTAAACCTATCAGCAAGTCTATCAGAAAGTGTTTGAAAACTATCGCCATTCGCAGGTTGCATCAAATTATTCTCTAAAAAACTTTGTATCATAACAAGTTCGCCTACCGCACTTGCTCTCTCGATTTCAACCCCCATAAAACCTTCTGTTACACTAAAAATTTCTTGTACCAAAGGAGTTTTGATGCCAGTATCAAGTATATATTGATGGTAAGTTTTGTTTTGTAAAAGAGCTTTAACTGTTTTTGGAATTGTAAAAAGCATTTCAATTGCTTCTAAAGCATTTGGGTTTATATATGCTTTATGAAAAATATCACCATAAAGTCTTTTCATCTCAGCAAAAAACTCTGTTACTTTCTTTTTTTCTTTATCTGGAGTTCTTGCAATTATATCTCTAACTCCGTTTTCTTTAGTAAAAAGGAAAGGCTCGTCTTTTGTAGGATAATACATAAATGGTTTTTTTACAATTTTCCAGTTGATATTTTTTACACCGAGATATTTTAAAAATAAATCAAATGGTTCGCCTGGCCCAAAATCAGATGTTACAACAGGCACATTAAAAATATATTTAATTTTATCATCAT
Organism: Spirochaetes bacterium GWB1_27_13; assembly: GCA_001829125.1. Taxonomy (GTDB): domain Bacteria; phylum Spirochaetota; class GWE2-31-10; order GWE2-31-10; family MWDO01; genus GWC1-27-15. The sequence continues at coordinate 3,576 of MIAN01000238.1, forward strand.
TATGAACTGATGCTTTATAGAATGAATTACAAAATCCACCAGGATGTTTATTTGAGTCATAAATAATTACTTCGTCTTCAGGGTGAGCTTTTTTTAACAATAAGCCAGTTACTAAGCCACCAAGACCTGCTCCAATTATAATATGTTTTTTATTTGCCATAATTTATCTCCAAGTTATAACACGGATTGGCACTGATTATACCAGATTAACTCCGATTATATTTATTTATTATAAGCATAATCTGTATTTTTTGTGTCCTAATATATGCTAATCCGTGTTATACTAAAATTATTTTAACTTAGCAAGATAAATTAAGGATAATTTCAGGGTAATCTAACTATTAAATCTAACGAGAGTAAATATCATTAAACCATTCATTTATAATTTAAATTTCTTAGATTTTTTAGATAAAATGTAAGTATATGAGTCAATTTTCTGTCTTTTTTCATTTTGTAAATATTATATACCAAATTATAATGTTATAGTACTATAATAATAATCGTGCAGATTATCATTATATACCTGAAATATTTTTTTACAACGTGTTTACTTAAAATGAGTTAGAAAAAAAATATCATTAAATTTAAGACAAACCTGAAACATTTCAGTATATGATAATCTATTCGCCAACCAAAAGAATCTTTTCTAAATTTTACATCTGATTATTTGCCTTCATGATAAACATATAATTTAAACTAAGAATTATTTGACTTTCTTACCTTTTAAAATAATAGTATCTTTTCTTTCTACAACTTTATCCTCTGCTTTTATTACTAAATATGAATCTTTACCAACTTCAACTAAATATTCGTTATTATCATAAAATATTTTACCTATATAATCATCTCCGGGAAAAATATTATAACCAAATTTATAAATATTCTCTTCTAATTTAAAAGGTAATATTTTATTTTCGCCTTCTTCAAATCTTACATATATTGTATTTTTTTCATCATCTACTTTATCTACCACACAAGGAGTTTCATTTAGAATTACTATTACTTGATAATATTTTCCATTTCTAAAATTAACTGTACCAGACACTGTGCTAATTTCATCTTTTTTTATGACCCTTTTTAGTTGAATTTTATATCTATTGTAGAATTGAACTTTAGATATATCAATATCAGCTTCTTTAAACTGTTGTTTTATAGAATAATTAAATGTCAAAAAACAAGAAAATAAAGGAAATAATAATAAAATAAATAGAAAATAAATAATATTTTTATTTTTCATAAAATACCTCTCATATATAACACAGATTAATCTGATTGTCACAAATTACACGGATTAAAATTATAATCGCTTAATATTAAAGTAATCTATTAAAAAATAATAAATTACTATGACTTAATATTAGTTCAACTCAACAAAAAAATCAATAAAAATTAAAAAAATAATGATTTACGGGGGGGATTTTATAAAATGTATAAATTATATTTTAAGAAAAAAAAAGCGGGTAAGTGGATACCTACCCGCCCGGAGTCCAAAGTTTAAAGTTTTTTAAAGTATCATGCTATGTTAATCTTAATTTCTTTTGTTTTTTGTTCTTCTCGTTTTGGTAGTAATAAGCTTAGACTACCGTTAATATAATCTGCTTGAATTTTTTCTGAGTCAACAGTACCATTTAGGTTAAACGACCTTTGATAACCAACAAAATCCATTTCTTCTTTCAAGCATTCATAGTTTTGTATTGGTTCTTTTTTGTATTCTGCTGTTAGTGTAAGAACATCTTTTTCAACTTTTATGTTAATATCTTCTTTTTCGATACCTGGTAAATCAAATAGTATTTTATATTCATTAGTTGTCTCATAAATGTCTGTTTCTGGCAAATAGTAAACAAAACCTCTTGTTGATTCAACATTTTGTTCATTTTCAGTATTTTTCATTATATTCATAATTTCCTCCTTTTTATTTAATTGTTATTGTTTTAGGTTGAGAATCTGGTGATTTTGGTATATTTACGATTAGAATACCATTTTTCACCTCTGCCACTGTTTTTTCTACATCAATTTTATCATGTAAACTAAAATTTCTTTCAAATTTACCGTATCTTCTTTCTTTTAAATGATAACTAGCTTCTTCATTTACTGGTGCTTTCTTTTCTCCTTCGATTTTGATCGAATTATCTTTGAAAGAAATATTTAAGTCGTTTTTGTCAACACCAGGTATTCTACCTACCAAAACATACTCATCTTGGTTTTCATAAATATTTACTTCTGGGAAATAAGAATATCCTCTTTGATTAGGATTTGTGTTAAAAAGTCTGTTAAATTCTTTGTTAAGTTTGTAAAGGTCATCAAAAATTGTTCTATACATAGTATCCTCCTTATTTAATTTCAATTTTTTTTGCTTTAATAGTTTCCAATTTTGGAATTTCGATTGTTAAAACGCCATTTTTTAATTGAGCATCAATTTTTTCAAAATCAGCACCTTTCACAGAAAAACTTCTTGTAAAACTGCCATCTCTTCTTTCATACCTTGAGTTTTTTGACTCTTGATTTTTTTCTACTTTCCTACTCCACGAAATCGTTAAAGTTTCGTCTTTTAAACCGATGTTAATTTCTTCTTTTTTAACACCAGGTACTTCTAGGTTGATTAGATATTTGTTTTCCTCTTCTTCAAAATCGCATTTACCGTTTAATATTTTGTCAAACTCATCACCAACCTTTTGCATCCATCCAAAACCATCAAAAAATGATGTCATTGGTTCAAAAAAATCTCTTTTAGTTAAACATGTCATATAAGCCTCCTATATTTCATTGATATATTTTTTTTAC
>MIAN01000238.1:6377-21667 GCA_001829125.1 Spirochaetes bacterium GWB1_27_13
ATTTTTTTTACACAAACTATATAGCACATACCGTGCCATTTTTTATAGAGATTAAATCATATTAAAAACAATCAAAAACTGATATAAATAATTAAAAATAAGTAAAAAAATAACATATTAATCTTATATAATAATATTTAGTAAAATATGGAATAATTATATAATAAAAATATATTTTATTAGTTTCTCTATAAATTACATGTGTAATTAATACACACATATACATTAAATGGGTAATTATTACTGTGTAAATTTTAACCATGCGAATAATATGAGGGTATTTATTTGACAAATTTACACAGTTATTAGCAAAGATTAGAGATATGTTAATATTCTTCTGAAAAAAAATTGGTTGCAAATGGAAGAGACTATCTCAAAAATTCTGAGACCCCCTCTGTGATGTTTTTTTATTTACCAAAATCCCCTATTAAATCAGTTGTTTGTAATACTAAAAAAATATTAGCAACAAAAATACAAATAAAATAAAAAATTAGTTTTTTTTATAAATTAATAAAAAATAGTTGACTTATTAATCATAATATTCTATATTTCTATATATATCAAAATATAGAAATAAATGGAGGATTTATGATTAATAACAAAATTAGTTTTATTGGAAGCGGTAGAATAACAAAAATTATGTTAAATGCTTTGTCAAAAAATAATGTTTCTTTAAAAAATATTTATGTGTATGACATTAATAAGGAAGAATTAGAAAAGACAAAAAAAGCATTTTCAGAAATAAATATTTCAACTGATATTAAAACCTTGTTTGAGAATGATATAATTTTTATTTCAGTACATCCACCTGTTATTATAAACATTCTAAAAGAAATTAAGGATTTTTTAAAACCAGAATCAATAATTATTTCTTTAGCTCCAAAAATAAATATTGATACAATTTCAAAAGAATTAAATTTTAGTAAAATTATTCGAACTATACCAAATGCAAGTTCTATAATTGGTATGGGTTACAATCCAATTGTTTATGCAAAATGTATAAAAGATGATGATAAAAAAATGATAGACGAAATATTTTCAATTTTTGGAAAACATTTTGAGGTTGAAGAAAACAAACTCGAGGCTTATGCGATATTAACAGCAATGGGTCCGACTTATTTTTGGTTTCAATTAAACGAAATAGAGTCAATTGTGAAGAATTTTGGTCTAAATAAAGAAGAAATACAAGAAGGTATTAAAAATATGCTAAATGGAATGATTACTACATTATATGACTCAAATTTGAAATACGAAGAAGTTATTGATTTGATACATTCAAAACCTTTATTGAATGATGAACAGACTATAAGAAATATTTTTAAGACCAATTTAGAAAATATATATTCAAAAATTAAACCATAATTCAAAATATTCACTTGACACTTATATTGTATTTTATTATACTGCAAGTATATTAAATTATTTATAGGATTTTTATGGGTGTTAGTGAGAGAAGAGAAAAAGAAAAAATTATAAGAAAAAATGATATAGTTCAAGCTGCTATAAAATTGTTTTTTGAAAAAGGTGTTGAAAATACAACTATGGATGATATTGCAAAAAAGGCTGAATATACAAAACGTACTATTTATTTTTACTTTAATAGCAAAGAATCAATTTTAGCAGCTGTTTTATCAAAAGGTTATGAAATTATTAATAATCTAGTAGAACGCTATATTTTTGAAGTAAAAGATAAAAATAGTATAGAAAAAATGTTTGCTGTTGGTAGAGCTTACATATATTTCTATAAAGAGCACAGAGAATTTCTTAATATGATAAATAATTATAGAACTAAAGAACCTGATATAACTTTAGGAGATGAAAATATAAAAGAATTATATTTTCTGGCAGATAAACAATCTTTTTACCTTTCAGAAATTATAACAAGTGGCATTAAAGAAGGCTCTTTTAGGAAAGACCTAAATCCAGAGGAAGCAGTTCTTTTGATTTGGTCGTGTTTTGTTGGCATTTCTAATTTATTACTAAATAAAAGTGATTATTTAAAAATGTACAAAGAAAATACACCCGAAAATTTATTAAACATGATGAATAATTTAATTTATAATTATCTAACCTCTTCAGATTACAAAATTATTAATAATTTATAATTAGATTTATAATGCGATTTAATCTGTGTTAATCTACAACAATCTGATTAATCCGTTATGTTATAAGGACTCAAAAATTAACAAAAAATATATTCTGCCGATATTATTTTATTTTTTTGGTAGTGTTATACTTACAATACCCATTTTAATTTTTATATTCTTTAAAATTGACAACTTATATTTTAAGAATATTATTGATATTCTAATTTTTAAGTTTAATTTATTTACAGTAATATTTTTAATTATAGTGTTTATTTTAATTATGGTCTTTGAATTATTCTTTTTTGATAAAGAGAGTTTTGAGAATAATTTAAGGAATATAGAATTATTACTTGGCGAAAAAAATAACATATTTTTAAATTTTATACTTTGTTTTTTTACTGGATATTTTGAAGAAGTCTTATTTAGAGGTTATCTGTATTATTTAGTCTTAATATTATCAAAATCATTATTTTTTGGCAATATTTTATCTATAATATTAATTTCGCTTATTTTTGGTTTCTTACATATCACTCAGGGAAAAATAGGTATTATTGCAAGTTCTATTATATCTATCATTTTTTTTATTTCGATTGTAATTTCAAATACTATTTGGTATGCGATTATTTTTCATTTTATATTTAATTTTGTAGAATTATCCTTTATCTTTCCTTATCAGAAGAGGATGGAAAAAAAATCTGCTCATATTGTTTAATTTTATATATATCAAAAAGTTTTTAGTTTGTCACAAATTATAGACTATAAATTAATCTGTGACAATCTGATTAATCAGTGTTATAATAAACATTATCTTTTAAAACTTGTTTTGCTTCATCCCAAAATTTATCAAGTTCATCTAAAGTAAAATCTTTAAAGTCTTTGCCACTTTCTTTTACTTTTTGTTCTACAAATTTGAATCTTTGACTAAACCTATGATTTACTTTTGTTAATGCAACATCAGACCTTATGCCAAAAAATTTTCCTAAATTAACTAAAGCAAAAATAATGTCCCCAATTTCATGTTCTATGCTATCTATATTATTATTTTGAATTGCTTCTTCCAATTCTTTTGTTTCTTCATGGATTTTAGAAAGTGGTCCTTTATAATCTTCCCAATCAAAACCTACTTTACTAGCTTCTTTTTGTAATTTATAACACCTTAATAATGGTGAAAAAGTATAAGGGATTTTATCAAGAATCGAGGGATGAGTATGTTTCTTTTCTCTTTTTTTTATATCTTCCCACAATTTTACTACTTCAGTTGAATTTTCTGCTTGTTCGTCGCCAAAGACATGAGGATGTCTTCTTACGAGTTTATCTGATAAGTCTTTAATTACATCTTCAATTGTAAAGTTATTATTTTCTGCTTCTATTTGACTATGTAGGACTATTTGTAAAAGTAAATCCCCAAGTTCTTCTCTTAGATGAGAAGTATCTTTTCTAATTATTGTATCGGCAACTTCATTCGCTTCCTCATAAAGATAGGGAAGAAGAGATTTATGAGTTTGCTCTTTATCCCAAGGACAACCCTCTGGAGAACGCAATTTTGCAACTATTTCTTTTAATTTTTCAAACTCTGTCATATTTATACCAAAAAATTTCACCTGTCAGCAAGTATTGGTCAGTTTATAAAAATAAGGAGTAACCTACCCCTTATTTCCATAGAAGATGTGATAATCCAATCAGTGTTATAAAATAGGAGTTGATTTCTAATCAACTCCTATGTCTATAATTTAAAAATCATAAACTTCGATTTTGTTTACTATATAATGATATTCTTTATCATTTAACGCAAATTTAACTTCATCTTTTAATCTTCTATCAAGCAAATGAGACCCAAGTGGGGATTGATAAGAAATAATATTCTTTTCTGTATTTGACTCCCATGGACCTAAGATTATATAATCAACTGTGGAATTACTTATTTGATCCATTAATTCTACTTTAGTTCCAAATGTAATAAAGTCACCTGTAATGTCTTCTTTTTTGATAATTGTAGCTCGACCAATGTCAGTCATCAATTTATTTAGTTTATTTTGTAAGAATGATTGTCTTTCTTTTGCTGCTTTGTATTCAGCATTTTCTCTTAAATCACCTTTTTCCATTGCATAACCAATTTCTTTTGAGTTTTCTGGTATATCAATGTCTTTAATATGTAATAATTCTTGTTGAACTTTTTTCATGCTACTTAATGTAGTAAGAAGTTTATCCATAATAGAATTTTTAGCCATACCAATATCAAATTTAAGGCTCTTATCTTCAGTATCAATTTCTGGAAATTTATCAGCAATTGTATTTTTTATCATTACAATTGATTCTCCATCAACAGAAATTAATTCATTTGAAATTGTATAAAGCCTCTTACAAAATTCCTCAGAAGACCTTTTGATATAATTAGAAAGAAATTTATTTTTAAATAAGAAATCTCTAACTTGTGTAGAAATTCTTTTATTTTTTGTAACTTCTTTTTTTAATCCAACGTCTTTTCCTGTGATTTCTATCAAGTGAATTAGAGATAAAATAACATTATTATAATCAATATTTAATTCTTGTGCTTTTTCTTCTGTTAAAACATTAGATACAATCCATAAAAATGCGTCTCTATATTCTTTATAGCCAACAAACAAATCTTTAATAATTTTTTCTACAAGAGTTTGATTTTTACTAGCCAATTCATCATAAATAAATCTGTTTGGATAAAAATAGAAAATTCTTGTAAATACAGTGTCCCAATTTGCATGGTATCTTTTTAATTGAATTAAATAATCTTTTTTATAATCAGGAATACTTATATTTTCATAAATAGAAATAGGGTCTTCTACCTGATCAAGAAAATCTTTAAATCCATAATTTAAATTTACCTTTATAAAGGTAAACTTTCTTTGAATATTCAAGATCAAAAGGTAACTACATATTGTTTGTTCATTCACATTATTTATTGAGTTTAAATAAGAAGAAAAATAATTTATCATATCTTCAAGATATTCAGAATCTGTATCAGCATTCTCAATATAGTCTAATATTAAATTAAATCTTTGATTAAAATCTTTTGCTGCTTTAAATGAATTATATGTTTTTTCTTCAAAACTCAATGGTTTTTCTCTGACTTGGTAAACATCTTTTTCATTATCAACAACACCAAATTTTGGGTCAGTTTTTAAAATCTTTCTCGCATTAGCCCACCATGTATTCCATGCAGATGCAGTTAAAACATCTGGAACAAGTTCTTCTTTTATATTTTTGATAGAAGCTTGATTATCATAGCTTAACATTATTGTTTTTAATGCCCATTGAATATCAGATTTTACCATTTCTTTTAATTTATCCATATTTTTTAGTTTTAATACCCAAATATGGTTTTTTGGAAGAGTTTTTAATGAACTTAGTGCCATTTCAAGCTTCATCTTGTGGTCTTTTTTATTTTGAAAATCTATTGTAAAAATATCTTTTGATACTTCTTTGATTCTTCCAATTCCCCATGCTCTGTGATAAACAAAGTTTCCTTTATCAAAAGCAATATGTCTTTCAAAACTTATTATAGCATCGTGAATGCTTCTCCATTGACCGTCAAGGTTACTAATTCTAACATATTCATCAAGGAATGAATGGTCTTTATATTTTTTTCTATAAATATCAACTATTTCTTTTCTTGCATAGTCATCAGTAGGAATTTTTTCAAGCATTAATTTTAATATTTTAATACATGGGTCATAATCTTCTTTTGTTTTGTATATTTCATAAATATATCTCAAAAGTTCGATTGATCTTTCAATACTAAAATGTTTTGATATTTTTTTATCAAGGTTGAAAAAATATTCATATCCTAAAGATTCGTAACTAAGAAGTTTTTTCCATAATTCTTCAACTTGAGGATAATTTTTGTTTAATATATATCTATTTATTGCTTTTTTGTAATAATTTAAAGCCTCGTCAACTTCATTATTTTGTTCTCTAAGAGCAGCGAGTTTGACAACAAGGTCTGCTTCTTCAAAATCAACTTTTATCAATCTTTCCCATAATTCAGGAAGTTCGTCTTTTTTATTTAAGTTTTTGTAAGAGTCAATTAAAGAACGAAGAATGATTTTATCTTCAATATAACTTAAGAATTTTTTACAAAGGTATTCTACTATATTCCATTTTAAATTATCAGTGAATATTTTTAAAATATTATAAATACTATTGTCATCTATTCCGCCTTCTTCAAGTTGGAGTATAGAAGAAATATATAATGCAACAATTGAATTTTTATTGTGTTTTAAATATTCTGATGTTATTTCTCTTGTTTGTGCAATAACATCAACTTTTTTAAAGTCAATCATCAATTTGTTTAAATCTTCAAAATTCTTTATCGTGTAATTATTAATCGTTGCTCTTGTCCATTTTTCTTCGTTTAATAAATTCTCAAGCACTTCTAAAATTTGTTCGCTCATTTAATCTCCCTGATAATTATTATTTTTTAAATAATTGTATATAGTCTCTGAAATTGTTTTAACTTTATTCTCAATTTCTTGTAAAATTTCTTTAGTAGAATTTTTTAATAAATGATAATCATAAAGCCATAAATAGCAATTTAGCAGTCTTGGTTTATAAAAACTATCATTTACAAAATTATCATAATTTTTTTCTAAATAAAAAATTTCCTGTTTTAATTTTCCAAGTTCAATAGGAAGTAATTCTCTATATATATTAAAGATACCTAATATTCTACCATAAATAGGTATCCAATGATTTATTTCGTTAGATTCAATTTTTTCTTCTTCAATTTTAGAAATAATTGTCTTTAACATGTCAGCTTCAAGATTATTAGACTCAATAATAACTGGGTCTAAGAAAAAAGATTCTCTAAATAAAATCTTTGCTTTTTTTGTTTCATCTATAAGTGCATAACAATCCGCTATTTCTGCCATAGCATTAGAATTATTATGATCATTTGCAATAGTATCTTCAAAATACTTTATTGCATTCTTATAATCTCCTATTTTTTTGTAACATAAGCCGATAATAAAGGAAGTCTGAATATCAATTACTTTATTTTCAACTAAATCTTTTTTAAAAGATTCTAACGCTCTATTAAATATAAAATACATTAAACTTGATGTAACTTTTTTTTGAAAATTTTTCATTGAAGAAATAAATGTTTCAAATTTTTTCCACTCGTCTATAAAAGATTTACCTTTTTCATATCCATCTTTCATATTTTCTAATTTATGTAACCTTGTCATCCAATATTTACAAGATTTTATCCCAGATTCTGCAACAGTATCAGAAAAATGAGTTTTTAATATATCAGAAAATAAAGCCAATGCCTCGTTCAAATTTCCTTGTTTAAGTAATTCCAAAGAACGATTTACGGTTTTAATATGATCAAGTTCTTCTTGATTTTTATTTGTTTTGTGACTCATAAAAAAACCTGTATTATAAAGATTTAAAAAAAGTAAGATTAACAAATCTATTTTTAAGAATAAATCCATTAAAATTTACATTTTTTATTATATATACTGAAATGTTTTAGGTTTGTCATAGTTATTATGATAAACTTTTCTATAACTTCTTTAGTAAATAGGCATGTTGAAAAAAACATTTCAGGTATATAATGACATTCAGGACGATTGTCATTATAAGTAAATACCCAAATTAACCAAAAATATATTATCTTATTTATTTTATCTTGTCAATATATATTAAAGTTTTTGAAGAATAAAAAACTGATTGCTTAAAAAATATATAAATATATTTATTTTATCTTGTCAATATATATTAAAGTTTTTGAAGAATAAAAAACTGATTGCTTAAAAAATATATAAATATACTCAAATTAGATTAAGAGTAGTTAGTTAAAGAATCAACTATTTTTCTAAAATATAATCTGAGTATTTTTTCATTAAATTATTTTTTCTTTTGATTTGGATTTAATTGTAGACCTTTATTTCTTTAATTTATAAATTTTATTTAAAGTTATCGCTTTACCGACGGTATAACTGATAACTATATATAAGGAAGATAATAATTAATTTTTTAATAATCAATAAAATTCATAAATAATTTCTATAAAAGGTAATTAATTATTCTTTAATAAAAAATTGTATATACTATATTTAATTATACTAAATACATATTTCTATTAAAAAAAAGTATAAAAAAATAAAAATTTTTATTGCCTTTTATAAAATTTTTATATATAATTTAAGATATAGAAATTTTACAGTTTTTAAAACAATTTTTGTTTATGTAAATTAATTTGTTTTAGAAAAGTAATAATTTCTTCTAAATTTTTGGGTATTATTGAAAAAGTGCGTTTTTTTGTTTTAATAAAGTTTTATTATGGAGGATTTTTTCTATGAATAAATCCAACTTATTTCTTCTGATCTTCGTAAGCATTTCTAATTTAGATTTTTTTTCTAACAATTTCTTTTCTATTATAATCAAAAATAGTTCTCTATTTTATAAATTTGTTCCTAATTTAATTTAAAAATATGTATTTAAGGAGTAAGTATGAAAAAAGGCATTTTATTTTTCCTGTCTTTAGTGTTAGTTATTTTTTCTTGTTCAAATCCTACAATTTTACAAGAAAACAAAGAGGAACAGCAAACTACAAAAACAATGTTAGCACCAGAAAAAATTAGTTTTGCTGTTGTTTATTCTACTGTAATTGGTTTAAATCACCCATCAACTGGTGTTTTATCTCCTGTAAATGAAGCAAGTTGGGCAACTGCTACATGGACAAAAGGAGCTAATTTTAATGGTGTTGATTTAGAAATTGGCGTTTATGCACCAAGTGCAACAAAACTTTTACTTGAAGTTTATGAAGTTGCAACTGGAAGTAACGCAGCTTATGACTACTGGATGCAAAAAGGAAGTGATGGAGTTTGGAGAGCAAAATTAGCACAAGCACCAGATAAAACTTTGTATGCTTTTAGAGCATGGGGACCAAACTGGACATTTAATTCAAGTTGGGCAAGAGGCAATAGTAACCTTGGTTTTGTAACAGATGTAGATAGTCAAGGTAATAGATTTAACCCAAATAAGGTTTTATTTGACCCTTATGCAAAAGAACTTTCTCATGATAAAGAAACTCCTGCAATGACAGCTGCTGGCGAAGATGGCGGAATGTACGGAACAGGCTCTGCTTTATACAAAACTGTAATTAGAAGAGAATATGACACTGGTAAATGGTCACCAAAAAGTGTTGCTTTAAAAGCTGACGGCGTTAGTTTTGGTATGAAACCACAAATTGCTGATAAAGATAATATCATTTATGAAGCACATGTTAAAGGTTTGACAAATAGTGATTCTGTAACAAATTTAACTACTATTCTTTCTGGAATATCTGGTTTTGAAACTATTGCTAATGTTCCTGCAGCATATAAAGGAACTTATAAAGGTGCTGGATATATGGCTAAATATTTAAAAGCACTTGGTTATACAACAATTGAATTATTACCAATTCAAGAAACTGCAAATGATAACAATCCAACTACTTCTTCTGGCGGAAATTTCTGGGGCTATATGACTTATGGATATTTTGCACCAGACAGAAAATATTCTTATGATAAGAGTCTTGGTGGACCTACAAAAGAATTTAAAGAAATGGTAAAAGCATTCCACGATACAGGAATGGAAGTTTACCTTGATGTTGTTTATAATCACACTGGCGAAGGTGGAACTTGGGCTAGCAAATCAGATACAAGAGAAATAACAAGTTTTAGTGGTCTTGCTAACCAATATTATTATAGACTCACTGGTACAAATAATGAATGGTATTATGATGGTACAACAGGTTGTGGAAACCAAGTAAATGGTAACAGTGATGCAAGTAGAGGCTTGATTATTGATTCTTTAACTTACTGGCTTGATGTAATGGGTATTGATGGTTTTAGATTTGACCTTGCTTATACATTGGGTAGAAGAGCAGATCTAGGTTATGCTTATGATCCAAATGCTCCTGTATTACTTGATATTCAAAATCTTGGACAAACAAAAAATGCTGAGATGATAGCAGAAGCTTGGGATTGTCAAGGTGCTGGTGTTTCTAGTTTTCCACCAAAATGGGGTGACTGGAATGGCGATTACAGAGATGTTATGAGAAAATTTATTAAAGGTGATGGTTATAAACCTGGTACTTATTATAGTTTTGGTGATGTTTTCTATGGTACATACAATGGCTATTATGATGGTGGACAAGGTGGTCCTCAAAAATCAATAAATTTTTTAGTTGCACACGATGGTTTCACTTTAACAGACTTAGTTAGCTACAATTTAAAATACAATACTCAAGTTTGGCCTTGGGGTCCTTCTGATGGTGGAAATGACAACAATCTTTCATGGGATTGTGGAGGAAGCCAAAGTTTAAGAAGACAACAAGTTAAAAATTTATGGGCAATTCAAATGTTCTCAAGAGGAACTCCAATGTCTGTTTACGGAGATGAATTTGGTAGAACACAAAATGGTAACAACAATGTTTACAATCTTGATTCTATTGCTACATGGAATAACTACAATATGATTAATACTGATAGCCCTGATACAGTAATGTCAGCACAAGGACAACACAATAACCTTGGTACAGATGGTCATGCAGATGGTAAAAATGGTTTATTCTTATTTACTAAATTTGTAAACAATTTAAGAAAAAATCATGTTGCTTTAAGACAAGGTGATTATTCTGTTCCTATCACAATAAAAAAAGAAGATGGAGCTACTGGTCTTACAGATGCAGACAAATGCGTTTGGGTTAGAATTGATGGTAGTACAAAAGGGGACTCTGATTTCTTAGTATTCGTTAATACATATACTGCTCAGGTTAGTTATAAAGTTCCAAAACCAGAAGCTGGTAAAAAATGGGTTAGAATTATAGATACAGCAACTTGGGCTGAAGCAAACGATAACTACTGGGATTCTAGTACTGGTTGGTCACCTGCAACAGATGCTGACCAATGGTATGGCGTTTTCCCAAGAACAGTTGTTGTTTTTGAAAAAGTTGCAAGTGTAACAGATACAACTCCTCCGACAGTTTCTGTAACTGCACCTGCAAATAATGCAACAGTTAGTGGAACAATTACAATTTCTGCTAATGCAAGCGATAATATTGGTGTAACAAAGGTAGAATTTTATGTTGGTAATGCATTAATTGGAACAGATACAACTTCTCCATATAGCATTAGTTTGAATACAACAACTACATCAGAAGGTACTAATACAATAAAAGCAAAAGCTTATGATGATGCTAATAATTCTACAGAAGCAAGTGTAAATGTTACAGTAAGCAATGGTACTTCTGGTAGAGTTAGAACAGTTGTATTTATGCAAAAAGAAACTGTTTCTGGTCAAGATATATTTGTTAAAGGTGGGCATGATTCTGGATTAGTCCCAACATATTATCCATCTATGTCAGAACCAATAATCTATAATAACACAATAAATACAACAACAGCAGCTATTAAAGCAAACGATGGCTCTTTAGACTGGGGTAGTGAATCAGCATTAGATTGGACTTGTAAACCTGGCACAAGCCCATATCACGACACAAATAACATCACTTATGCAAATAGTGGTTATGGTGTTGACCCAGAAAACTTATGGGGAATGCACTACTGGAAATTGGATGTTGATATGTTTGGTGCAAAAGGCGATTGGTTTGAATTCAAAGCATTCATGAGACAAGGGACAACAGAATGGTGGGAAAATAACATTACACAAACAGGTACACCACAAGCAACAATCAATCACTGGGGTAAAAAAGGTTATATTACACAATGTGCTTATGGAGCAAATTGGGCTAATTTCACTGCTTTACCTTAATAGTTTTAATATTTAATTCTAATAAAAGCGGCATCTTAATGATGTCGCTTTTTTTTGATTGAAGGTTTATAATGCAACTTCTCTCTTAAAAAACTAAGAAATAACGATATAATTTGTTTTTAAAAAATAAATTAAAATATTTCTTCATCAAAATTTCTTGATGAGGTAGAAATTAACCTATTTCTTTAAATTTTTTAGGATAGAAGTTGCATTATAACACAGATTAAATTATTTAAATAATAAATATATTTAGTCTAAATATCAAATTACATTTAGTATAAATTTTAGCTTAAAAAACACAAAAAAGAGTACGATAAAATTTAATAAAAAATTCTATCGTACTATTATAGAAGTGATTAAATAACATAGGCTAGATTAAAGCCTTCTTGTAATGCTTTTATATTAAGGTCTAATAATTTGTCTGGCATTGTTGGGAAAACATCTTTTAATGAATCAATTAAAGAATTTATGTTGACTAAAGATGTGATTTTAGCAAAAGCCCCCAAAATTACCATATTTGCAACTTTTGAATTACCAATGCGTTCTGCAATTTCTGAGGCATCAATGTATCCTACTTTTAAATCAGTTCTTTTCGTTTCATCTTTTATTAATGATTTATTTAAAATTAACATTCCGTTTGTTTTACATTTTGGTTCGTATTTGTCCTTTGATGGCTTATTTAAAACAATAGCAACATCTGGTTCATTTATTATTGGAGAAGAAATCTGTTTGTCACTTATTACAACAGAACAATTACAAGTCCCTCCTCTCATTTCTGCACCATAAGATGGAAAATGAGTTACATTTTTTCCAAGTTTCATCGCTGCACTTGCAAGTAACTTACCAGCAACAATAATCCCCTGTCCGCCAAAACCTGCCAAAATAATCTTTGAAAGCATCTTAAGCCTCCTTACCATTATCTCTAAAATTACCAATTGGAAAATTTTTTTGCATAATGTCTTCAATCCATTTGTTAGAATCTTTTGGGCTTAATCCCCAATTTGTTGGACAATTGCTTAAAATTTCAACAAAAGAATAACCTTTATCTTCCATTTGATATTTTAGTGCTTTTTTTAAAATATTTTTAGTTTTAATTATTGATTTTGAATCATTTACTTTACATCTTTCAATAAAATAAGGTGCTTGCAGTGTATTTATTAGTTCACATGCACCAATTGGATATCCCTCATTAGAAGGTTTTCTTCCAGCTGCTGTTGTTGCAGTCTTCTGACCAACAAGAGTTGTAGGAGCCATTTGCCCACCAGTCATTCCATAAATAGCGTTATTTATAAAAACTACTGTAATATTTTCACCTCTATTTGCAGCATGAAGAGTTTCACCCATTCCAATAGCAAGTAAATCGCCGTCACCTTGATAAGAAATAACTTGTTTATTTGGCTTAACTCTTTTAATACCAGTTGCAACGGCTGCTGCTCTACCATGAGATGCTTCCACTGTATCACAGTCGATATAGTCATATAACAAAACAGCACAACCAACTGGTGCTATAAAAATAGCATCTTTTTGTATATCAAATTCATCTATTATTTCTGCCAACAATTTATGCACAACACTATGTGAACATCCAGGACAATAGTGCATTACTTTATCTGTAAGACTTTTTGGTTTTGAATATAATGTTTTTTGTGTCATTTTCTATCCTTTAAAACAAAATCTATTATTTCAGTTTCATTAAAAATAGCTCCACCTAATTTATTTAAAGCCACAATTTCACACTTGCCATTTACAGCAAGTTTTACATCTTGCTCAAGTTGGTTTTTTGCCATTTCAACAACAATCACTTTACCAGAATGATTTGCAACTTGTGATGCCAACTCGTTTAATTCTTTTTCTGGGAAGGGCCATAAACTTATAGGTCTAAATAAACCAACTTTTATTCCTTTTTCTCTTAATTCATCAATAGCCGCTTTACAAACACGGGCTGGAGTACCATAACTTACAAAAATAGAAGTTGCATCATCACATAAGTATTTTTCAAACTCAATACACTCATTTTTTATTGCTTCATATTTCTTTTGAAGTTTTGCATTGTGTATTTCAAGCATATCTTCTGGATTTAAATATAATGAATGAATTATGGCGTGATTTCCATTTCCAACAACCCAATCAAGATCATCTTTTACATCGATCATTTTAGGTAAAACAACTGGTTCTGACATTTGACCAAGCATTCCATCTGCAATTAACATTACTGGATTTCTATATTTAAAGGCTAAATCAAAACATTTTATTGTTAGATCAACGATTTCTTGAACACTATAAGGAGCTAAAACAATTAAATTATAATCCCCGTGTCCTCCACCTTTTACAGATTGTAAATAATCTGCTTGTGACGGACTTATATTACCAAGTCCAGGTCCACCTCTCATCACATTTATAACCACAGCAGGTAAATCTGCACCAGCAAGATAAGAAAGTCCTTCTTGCATAAGAGAAATACCCGGTGATGATGAAGAAGTCATTGCCCTTGCACCACAAGAACACGCTCCATAAACCATATTTATTGAAGCAGTTTCACTTTCTGCTTGAATAAAAACTCCCCCAACCTCTGGAAGTCTTTTTGACATATATGCAGGTATTTCGTTTTGAGGAGTGATTGGATAACCAAAATAATATCTACACCCAGCTCTTACCGCAGCTTCTGCTAAAGCTTCGTTACCTTTTAATAGTTGTACTTTTTCCATATTTAGTCCTCTTCTCTTATGATCTCAATAGCACAGTCTGGGCATGTAATTGCACATAACTTACAACCTGTACATAAATCTGGATTTGTAATATAAACTGGATGATAACCATGAGAGTTCATTTCATTTGATATAGAAATTATTTGTTGTGGGCATTCACTAATACAAAGTTCACAACATTTACATTTTTCTTTTAAAATCTTAACAATATTTCTTTTCAAGAAAAACTCCTAAAATGTATGAGAAGGATTTAATCATTATATAACTCAAAAATTTTTAAGATATATAATACCAATTTGAACGATTAACATTATAACATTTATTTTAAAAAAGTTAATGTATTTTTTATAAAAAAACAATTTTTTTTTATTTTTTTTAATAATTTTTTTTTATTAATAAATTTTGATGTTTTTATATCCTCATTTTGAGAAAGAGTTCATAAAAATAGAAAAATTTAATATCTAAATAAAATTTATAGAACAAATTTATCAATACGAATAAAAAATTAAAATTTATTATTAATTTGATTCGCATTAATAAATCTTTAAAATTAGATAATAGGAATTTGACTTAACAAAACGATATTATTTATGTCCGAATAATCGTATTGATAAATCCCTTTACTCCCAGTAAGAGTTAATTTACTTTGATAAGGAATCACATCATAACTCGAAATCTCTGGTATGAATTTTATTAATTTCAG
>MIAN01000239.1 GCA_001829125.1 Spirochaetes bacterium GWB1_27_13
AGCTTCACCATAAGGCTCAAGAATGTTAATAATTTTAAACAAATCGTAATTTAAATATTCATAAGGAATTTCTGCATCAATATAAACATTTTCATCTTTAACTTCTTGAGAGAAAAACTTTGCGTTAAGTTTTAAGAAATTTTTGAAAGAATCAAGCCTTTCTTTACGAAACCTAAACCCAGCAGCAGCCTTATGCCCACCAAATTCTTCTAATATAGATGAAGCTTTTTGTAAAAAATCTACGAAATGATGATCACTTTTTCCTCTAATTGAGCCAGTAAAATAATCGCCTTCAATTGCTGCTACTATTGTTGGGCAGTTTGTCTCTGATGCAAGTTTATTTGCAGTAATACCAGTTATCCCTTTGTGAATTTCTTCACTATAAAAAAAAGTAAGTTTGTTTTCATAGAGGAATTTATTTTCTTCAAGTTTGTCAATAAACGAGTTGTACGCCTCTTCACCTTTTTTCTTTCGTAATTCGTTATTTACTATCATCAAATCTATTATTTCTGTCAGATTGTCTTCTGCAATTAAAAAATTAACTGTTTGGTTAGCAGATCCCATTCTACCAGAAGAATTTAAAATTGGGCAAAGTTGCCAACTTATATCTTTCGCATTCGCAGTAGAATAATCAAATTTTATTTTTTCACAAAGTTTTATCAGATTTGTTAATTTTTGTTGTTTTAGGTATTCCATTCCATATTTTACGATTATTCTATTAGTTTTGTGTAGGGGCATAATATCGGCTATGAGTCCAAGCATTGCAAGAGGTAAAAAATTACTTTTTATATCTTCAAGTTTGTCTATGGATTTTAGAATAATTTTAAATAAATTTAACTTTGCTCGTAGCCCAGTATTTTCGAGTAAACTAACAAAACTGTCCTTAGGAAAATTGTTTGAAATAATATTTATCTTTTTTTGTTCTACTATATTTTTAATTTTTGTCAAATCAACTTGTTTGTCACTGTACAAAAAATAATAATCAAAATGCGATTCCAAAATTTCATTTAGAGAGCTTAGGTTTAAAGAATGCGTACAAATTAGATTTTGATAAATATCAAGTTTTATTTGATTGTTATAAGAATAGATTAAAGCGATTTTTTTATTAAAAATCTTATTTTTATAAATTAAATAGCCGTAAACAAATAAAAAACTAACCCCACATGCAGCAATATCTGTAAAACTAAGACTTTTTTCACATTTTGGATTAATTATACAAACAGCATCTGGTTTATTATCAAGTGGCTTGTGATGGTCTATAATTATTGTCTCTATGCCAATTTTTTTTAACTCTTCCACTTCTCCAATATTTGTTATCCCGCAGTCAACAGTTATACATAAAGAATATTTTTTTTCGCTCCAGTCAGTGAATTTATTCTTATGTAAACCATAAAGATCTTCACCAAGAGGAACTTCCCAACTGACATTAGCATTTAGGAGTTTTAAAAATTTAAAAATAATCGCAGTGGATGTAGTGCCATCGACATCTCTATCACCAAAAATTATTATTTTTTCATTATTTTTTATTGCTAAATCTATCCTTTGATATGCAACACTTATATTTTCAAATATATAAGGAGAATAAATATTTTCAAAAGTAGGATAAAGAAAATCCAACAAATCCTCTTCTTTTGTAGTATCTCTTCGACTTAAAATTGAAAGAATAATCGGATTTAAGCCTTTTTTCATCCATTTATTTATAAAATCAACATTTAATTCTTTTTTTACTCTATTCATTTTTGTTTCTTTTCTTTATTTTGCTTCTTTTTTTCTCTTCTTTAAATCAACAAAAGAAAAGAAAAAAAGAAGAAGCATTGGCTAATCAACAAACTTCGATTTACCGACAATTCTATAACACAGATTTTTTACCCATCAAACGAGTAAAGGTAGATTGTCACAGGATTACACGGATTAAAATTTTATAATTAGAATCCTAACAACTTTCCACCATATCTAAAACTATATTTTTAGAATGTATTTTTTCATTACTTATTTCTATCCCATCATAACATAAGTTTTTAGAATTTTGAAGGTTTTCTTTATTATTATAGTATATTTTAGCAACAATTTCATCTTTCACAATTTTATCGCCTATTTTTTTTGTTAATTCTATTCCACATGAGTAATCTATTGAATCTGTAATTATTTTTCTGCCAGCTCCTACATACATAGAAGCAAGTCCAAATTTATACGCATCAATATTTTCTATATATCCGTCTTCTGTTGCTCTAATATCTTCTATATAATTAGCTTTTAGAATGTCATTTGTAATATAATTCGTGTCTCCACCCTGAAGTTCGATATTTTTTAAAAACAAATTGTAGGCTTCCCTTGTATTTAGTTTATTTGCAATGATTTTTTTTGCTTCGTCGAAATTTGAGGCTATTTTTGCCATTATTAACATATTTGCAACAATTTCTATTGATAAATAAATTAAATCACTACTTAATCTAAAGTTTTCTGGTATCTGATAATCATTATTAAGGTTACAGTACTGTAATATATTCACACATTCTTTTACCTCTAAATAATTACCTATTGCAAAACCAAGAGGTGTACTCATATCTGTAATTAAAGCAATTACTTTTTTACCTAATTTGTTTCCTGTATTAACAATAGACTCTGCAAGTTTTTTAGCATCTGTAAAGTTTTTCATAAAAGCACCACTTCCGCACTTTATGTCCATCACAAGGTAATCTGTCCCTTCAGCGATTTTTTTTGAAAGAATGGATGCTGTGATTAATGGAATGGATTCTACAGTTGCAGTAACATCACGAAGAGCGTACATTTTTTTGTCAGCTGGCACTATATTTTGAGTCTGCCCACAGATTACAAAGCCACATTGCGTGATTATAGCCTCAATATCTTTTTTGGAAAGAAAAACATTGTAACCTTTAATCGCCTCCATTTTGTCCAAAGTGCCTCCAGTTTGACCAAGCCCTCTTCCACACATCATAGGCACTGCAACCCCGCAACTTGCTGCAAGAGGTGCAATTAAAAGACTCGTTTTATCACCAACTCCTCCAGTAGAATGCTTATCGACTTTTATTTTTGGAATACTCGATAAATCAATAGTTTCGCCAGAATTTATCATTGATTTTGTTAAAAAAACAGTTTCTTGTGGGTTAAATCCCCTAAAAAAAACCGCCATTAGCAAAGATGACATCTGATAATCTGGAATTTCTCCATTTACATAACCTTTTATAAAAAAATCAAGTTCTTCTTCTGTTAGTGTTAAATTATCCCTCTTTTTGTAAATAATATCTACTGCCCTCATTTTATTTTCCTTAAGTAATACTCAAAATTTAGCTACAGAATTATTATTGCTTTCTCTGGAAATGACAGAAACAAAGGGTAGATACTCCTTGTTTCTGTGAGTGTTTCCAAAGAGTGTGGATAATTCGTGCTAATAGGTATTATAAATTTTACTTAAAAATTAATAAAAAGTCCATAAATATTTGTAGATAAGTATTTTTATAATGATAATCGTTCAGATTGTCATTATATACCTGAAATATTTTCTTACAACTTGTTTATTTAAAAGAAGTTATAAGAAAGTTTATCACTGAATTTAAGACAAACATAAAATATTTCAGTATATTTTTTAGATCACAATAGAAATTAACAAAGATTTTTTTCTCAGAACAAACAAATTCTTGGTTTGATCGCCTCCTATTCTTTCCAATTAATTTTTACACCGATACTAAAACAAAGATGATGAACAAAAACAGGTGTGGAATCTTGATAGCTAGAAATTGTATTTAAATCAACTGTTAAATGATAGCCAGCTTTAAAAATAAAACCTTTTATATAAATCCCTGCCATAACCCTAAAAAGTAAACCTCCTCCAATATCAAAAATAAAAGCAATTTTTTTATTGACCAAATCGCCAAAAATAAAATTTAAATTTAGTGTAGCCCCAGTTGTTGTACTTAATAATTCTATACTTTCAAACCTATTGTATAATACAGAGCCAGTTTGTTTATTACTTATATTAACATTTCCTATTATTGGCATTATAAATGAGATACTTCCTCCAAAAGCATAAAAATTAGTAAAAAGTCGCTGATAACCAATCTCAATCCCAACATGTAACCCTTGAATTCTATAAAGTTCCTCATATCCAGAATAAATTACGCTTGATAAACTATATGTCTTATTTGTATAGCCAGTAAGAAAAGAAATATCTAAATAATTTTTTCTGTCTTTCAAACTTTTATTATCTAAATTAGTTGTTTCTGGCAGCAGAATAATTAAAATATTCAAATAAATTGCAATAAATAATATTTTTTTCATATTTTTCTCCTATTTTGTCTTTAAATCTATAAATTCTAAAATTTTATTGATTGTTTGTTCATTAATATAAAAACCATTAACTAAAACCCCAGCAATTTTTTTTGTGTTAGAAATATTATTTAATGGATTATCTTTTAGTAAAACAAGATTAGCTATTTTTCCAACTTCGATTGTTCCATAATCTTTTGTTATACCAAGACATTCTGCTGGATTTTTTGTTGCAGCTTCCAAAGTTTTATAAGTTGAAATTCCTGTATCTACAAATAATTCCATTTCTCTATGGAGAGAAAACCCTGCAACACTACCAATTATACCAAGGTCTGTCCCAATTAAGAGTTTACAATCATAATCATAAAGTTTTTTTGTCATTGTTTTTGAAATCTCCAACATGTGACCGATATAATTTGTACCAGAATATTCAATTTTAAAGTAATAAGGATGTGACATATACCAAAGCCACATTGTTTTATGTGGAACATATTTTATTTCTGGATAAAGTAGAATTTGATCAAAACCATTTAAAGGAGGAATTCTATCCCATATACCAAGAGTAGGACAATTCCACTTACCAGACTCTTTTGTTTTATTAGCATAATAATCTAGCGAATCTTTTGGAATACTAAAATCTCCTTTATCATTATTGATATATCCCGTCAAATGTTCGATACTTACCACATCTGAAGAAAGATATTTATCAATACCAACATCAAGTGGGACATGACCATAAACAGGTAAATTATATTTTTTAGAAATTTCGACAATAGCATCAAACACATCTGGACTTAATTTGTCATAAACTTTTATAAAGTCATAACCTTTTTCTTTTTCACTAATAATTTCTTTTTCAGCTTGAAGTTTTGTTTTTATTGTTAAGTTATATGGGCTAATAGGCTCTGCTCCATCAAAAACAAGACCAGCAGTATAAATAACAGGACCTATAATTTCATTATCTTTTACTTTATTCTTTAATTTTAAAATATCAGCATATCCCATCAAATTTTTGTTAAAATCCGATATATCGCCACTATTTCTTATCATTGTTACCCCATTACAAACTAATAAAAGTAAATCATCGTCATTTGAAATATGAGTGTGCATATCAGTAAAACCAGGCATTAAATAATAATTTTTTCCATCTATTACTTTTAAGTCTTGTGGAATAGTAATTAAAGAAGAATCTCCAATTTCAGTAATTCTATTATTTCTAATGATTAGTGTTTGATTGGCTAAAACTATATTTTGTGTCATTGGTATCACATTCACATTAGTAAATGCGATGTCCGTATTGTAATATTCTCTTAGCTGCTTGATTTCAGGTGTAGATAAATCACAAGAGTAAAAAATAAACAACACTAAAAAAAATAAAATTATTTTTTGTTTCATAAGGCTCTCCTTGCAAATAATTATTGACTTAAATATATTGCAAAAGAAAAATATTGTCGTCCAGCCCTATCCTTTCGGATAAATTTTTGTTTCTTTTTTAAATTGAGAGGGAGTTTGATTAGTCATTTTTTTAAAAACATCATTAAAAGTTGATTTTGAATTAAATCCAGATTCAAAAGCTAAACTAAGGATTGTAAATTTATCATTTTCTGGATTTAAAAGTATTCTTTTAAATTCTTCTATTCTATATGAATTTATAAAATCATAAAAATTTTTATTGAAATATGTATTGATTATTTGAGACAAATCATTTCTTGATATATTTATCTGTTCGGATAAAGATACTAAAGACAAATCAGGGTCAAGGTAAGGTTTCTCTTTTTCAATATATTCTAATATTTTTTTTGCGTTATATTCAATATTTTCAGTTTTAAGAAGTGATTTATTATATTTTTGCTCATTTATGTCTTTATTGTCATCTTCAATATTAGTGTAGATTTCTGGTAAAATAAATGCTTTGTAAGTAAGACTAAAAATCCCAACAGTTGCAATAAGTGGAATAATTTTTTCCCAATTGAAATTTTGAAATATCATAAGTTTTAATAACCCAATAATAAAAAAACAAATATTCATAATCAGAAAGATATTAATTGCATAATTTAACCAATTTAAATTTATACTTTTTATATTTGAAAAATTATTAACTATTTGTTTTTTATAGTCTTTTAAAATATTTTTTATCAAAACTATATAAAAAACTGAATAACACAAAACTATAATCCAAATAATAATAGGAAGTAATATTTTATTACCATCATGATAAATTGTTTCAATAAATTTTATTTTAGTCATTCCATCTTGTAAATAAAATGGTATTAAAATTATAACAAATGCTATAAAAGGCAAAAAATGTAGAAAATCGAATTTTTTAAACGAATAATTTTGTATTGTCAAAAATTTAACGTAAAAATAGAACATTGGAGCAATAAGTAATTGAAATGGCTGAGATATTCTAATCAAATGAGGAAAATATTTATATAATTTGGTAAAATAAATAATTCCATAAGAAATACTTATTGTAATAATTAAAAATAAAATAGCTAAAATAATATTTGCCTTTTTATTTTTCTTATTCGCAAATAAAAAAAGAAAAACTGCAAAAAAACCCTGAAAAACACCAATTATATTTAAAATTGTAAAAATATCAATCGATAAATCCATAATTAATTACCTTATAACGCGAATATCGAATTACATTTAGTATAAATTTTATTTCATTCTTCGTGAACTTTGTGGTTTATCTGAGATTTATTTTATTAAATCGAAATTCTGGTTTATAATTAATTATAAAAAATCTCTATCTTTCTGTCAATAATTATTTTTTGTCTATATAGAAATTGACAAAATAGAATGTTTTATATATATATTCTTATTGTTAAAATATTTATTAAAGGAGATTGTATGAATTTAAAAAATACTATGGCGTTTTTATTAATGTTTTTTTTTATTTTATCTTGTAAAAGTCTTGCTGATAGTAAAATAGAGCAATTAAAAGAAGTTAAATTAGTTTCCAAAAATAAGAGTAAAACTGGTATTTTTGATTTTACTTTTAAATCGAATGTAGATGGTGCAAAAGATACCTTTTCTATATATTTGCCTCAAAATTACGATAAGTCAAAAAAATACAAACTAATTGTTGGTTTACATGGTTATAGTGTTTATAACAAACAAGTTATGGTTACAGAACCAATTAAAAATTACGCTGACCAAAACGATGCCATAATATTAGGACCAAATGGCAGAGGTAATTATTTTTATTTTGGGAAAGCAGAAGCTGATATTATATCACTTATAAATTGGACTATAAAAAATTATAGTGTGGATGAAAATAAAATTTTTCTATTTGGCATCTCAATGGGTGGGCTTGGTTCACTTGATACAGGTTTGCATTATCCTGATATTTTTGCTGGTGTTGTGTGTATTCATGGGGCAACAGGTAATAAAGAACCCTATACTCTAACAGAAGATGATAATAATTTTTTTAATAGAGTATTTAGCCAAAAAGCTTTTGATGCCTCACCTGAGATACTCGGTAAAAATATGTTTTCTATCTGGTTTTACGAGAATGGTTTAAACCTTCCAATCTTGTTTATTCATTCAAAAGATGACCCATTAGTTCCTTATAATGAAACTTACGATATGTATTCTATAATGAAAGAAAAAAATTATAATGTCGATTTTGTTAGTTATGATAAACTTGGGCATGAATCTGCGAAAATAATTAGACAGTCTCAAACTCAGATAGCCGATTTTTTAAATAAATATCAAAGAAACTCAAATCCAGATACTGTTTATTACAAAACAACAAATAATTATTACAATAAGGCTTATTGGGTAACTCTAAAACTCAAAAATAATAATGAAGAAGGTTTTATTAATATTGCAAAATCTATTCAAAATGATAAGATAGCAATGGCAATTTTGGAAGCAAAAAATTTGTCTGGTATAACAATTGATAGCCTTATAATTAATTCAAAAAATATTAGTGTGGAAAATAAAACAGATATTGACATAGAAATATCTTTTGGTAAGAATAAAGATGTAGTTAAATCAAAATCATCTAAGGATTTTACAAATTAAAAGTTAGGAGATTTATGGATATAAATTTTGATAAGATGGGTGGAATAGTACCAGTTGTGACTCAGGATGCTGTTTCTAATAAAATTTTAATGGTTGCTTTTGTAAATAAAGAAGCTTTTCTGCACACTTTAAAAACTGGTAAAGCAACATATTTTTCTCGAACTAAAAATAGATTATGGTGCAAAGGTGAAGAATCTGGCAATTATCAGGAAATTGTAGATATTTTAATTGATTGTGATAATGATACTCTAATTTATAAAGTTAATCAAAAAGGATTAAAAGCTTCTTGTCATGAAGGTTATGAAAGCTGTTTTTATAGACATCTATCTAATGATGAATGGGTTTACAATGGCGAACCAAAAATTTTTGAACCAAAAGATGTCTATATACTTAAACGCTTTTAAAAAGTCAATAAATAATAGAATTGACATTGCTTATAATTTATTTGATACAAATGAATTAATATAGATAAGCGTTTAAGGTATATATTGACAATTTGGATAATTGTCAATATAAAAAATAAATTTTATTATACCTAAAAAAATATTTAATTAATTAAAATCTTCCTTAATATAAATCAATTTTTTTGTATTATCTATATTTTCTATTAAGAATATTCAATATATATATACAAAAAATTAAATATTTTTGTAATAAATATGGTAATTTAATAAAACTTTTATAATAATTGTATTTTCTTTCACTTTTAGATTGAAAAAATCAATATTTTTTTTTATAATTGAGGTCGTTATAAATTCTGTAAAAAAACAGTCTTTATGATTCTTTATATACATTTTTTTAAATGAGGAGAAAAAATGGCTACATCAAAAAAATCAACAATTGATGGTAATTATGCAGCAGCTCATGTTGCTTATGCTTTTTCTGAAGTTGCTGCTATTTATCCAATTACCCCATCATCAACAATGGGCGAGTATGCTGATGCTTGGGCAACACAAAACCAAAAAAATATTTTTGGACAGGTATTAAGTGTTGCTGAAATGCAATCAGAAGCAGGGGCAGCAGGTGCTGTACACGGTGCTTTATCAGCGGGTTCTTTATCTACAACATTTACGGCTTCTCAAGGTTTACTTTTAATGATACCTAATATGTA
>MIAN01000240.1 GCA_001829125.1 Spirochaetes bacterium GWB1_27_13
AATATATGTTTTCTAAATAGGAATAAACCTTCATAATTTGAAGGTTTTAATAAATTAAATAAGAGGAGAAGGTAAATGAAAAAACTTTTCGTATTTATTGGTGTTATTCTTGCTTTATTTGCTATTTCTGGCTGTAAAACAGCAAAAAAAGAGAAACTTTATATTTACAACTGGACTTATTATATTCCAGACGAAGTAATTAAGGATTTTCAAGAAAAATATGGAGTTGAAGTTGTTTATGATGTGTTTGCGTCTAATGAAGAAATGTATGCAAAATTAAAAGCTGGTGGAACTGGTTATGATATTACTTTTCCTTCAGTTGACTATGTTTCTATTATGATTAAAGAAGGAATGCTTGCAAAACTTGACAAATCAAAACTTCCTAATATTGCAAACATTGACCCAGAAGTATTCTCAAAAGCTAATTATGACCCAAATTATGAATATAGTGTTCCTTATATGATGGGTGCTGCTGGTATTACAGTAAACAAAAAGTATGTAAAAGATTACAAAAAAGATGTTAGTGTATTTTTGAAACCAGAGTTAAAAGGTAGAATTACATTACTTGATGATATGAGAGAAGTTTTAGGACTTGCTTTAAAATATCAAGGTTATTCTGTAAATACAGTTAATGAAGAAGAACTTAAAAAAGCAAAAGAATTAGTTATAAAATGGAAAGACAATATTCAAAAATTTGATGCTGAGGCTTTTGGAAAAGGTTTTGCTGCTGGTGAGTTTTGGTGTGTTCATGGTTATCAAGAAAATGTTTTTTCTGAACTTGATGACTCTCAAAAACAAGATGCAGACTTTTTTATCCCAGAACAAGGGGCAGCAATGTATATTGATAGCATGGTAATCTTAAAAGATGCAAAAAATAAAGAATTGGCTCATAAATTCATTAATTTTATACATGAACCAGAAGTTTATGCAAAATTTGTTGATTTCTTTGCATTTCCTTCAATCAATGTCCCTGCAAGAAGTATAAGAAAAGTAACTCCAAGATATGACTTACCAGACTTAAAAAATTGTGAAATAAAACTTGACCTTGGCGAAAATATCGAACTTTACAATAAAGTATGGCAAGAAATTAGAGTGGGGAATTAATATATACTTAAACGCTTTTAAATGGTCAATATCTAATAAGATTTGATATTACCCACAATTTGTTTCTTAAAAACGAATTATGGTAGTACTGCGTTTAAGGTATATATTGACAATTTGGACAATTCTCAGTATAACACGGATTAGCACAGATTAGGAAAGATTAACACAGATTATGCTTTTGTAAAAAATAATCTAATCTGTGTTAATCTTATAAAATCTATGGAGACAAGGGGTAACAACTACCCATTGTTTCCGTACTTTTAATTAGGATAATAAATAATGAATGATTTTGAAAAAGCATTGCTTAATTACTTTACAGAACAAGAGTTACAAAAAATACAGAGTGTAAAAATAGGGATTGCTGGTGCTGGTGGGCTTGGGTCAAATTGTGCTTTTAATCTTACTCGCTCTGGTTTTAAACAATTTGTGATTTGTGATTTTGATGTAGTTGAGTACAAAAATTTAAATAGGCAATTCTTTTTTTTGGATCAAGTTGGCATTGCAAAAGTTTTGGCTTTAAAAACTAATCTATCTCGTATAAATCCAGATGTTGAGATAATAGCAAAACAAGTCAAACTTGATTACGACAATATAGAAGAAATTTTTAGCAATTGTGATATAATAGTAGAAGCATTTGATAAAGCAAATTATAAAAAAATGATAGCAGAAACTTTTTTACCTACAAATAAAATTTTAGTCTCTGCTTCTGGACTTGCAGGTATTGGCAACAGTGACGATATAAAAACAAAAAAAATTAGAAAAAACTTCTATCTAATCGGTGACCAAAAAAGTGCTGTGTCTGACAAATTGCCTCCTTGTTCGCCACGAGTTAATATTGCGGCTGCAAAAGAAGCAGATGTAATACTCGATTTGGTGATAAATGGAGAATTGATATAAACTTTGTACCCAAATCAATGTAAAATTTTGAGCGGAATATACACGTTTAATAAAATAATCTAATTATATAAGCGGCAAAAACAAGTGATTTGTTGCATAACTCAAAATACATCTCTTTCAAATAATATTTCTTTTCTTTTTGTTGACTTTTTAGTTAAATTTATTAGAATGCAGGTGTAGATTAGATCATTTTATAGGAGATAAAAATCGATTAAATTTTTTTACTAATAATAATTCTTTTATCATAAATTTTATTTTTTTTCATTCAAAAGGGGGGGAAATGAGAAAGAAATTTATCTTTTTGTTTTTATTTTTTTATTTTATAAATGTAATTCCTGCAATGTCGCAGGATAATAGGGTTAGAATACCTATTCCAAAAATTGATATAAATGTAGATGAGGCGACAAAACCTCAAGATATTGCTTTATCATTACAAATATTGTTTTTACTTTCGATTTTGACACTTGCACCCTCAATTATAATTTTAATGACAGCTTTTTTACGAATTGCAATAGTTTTTGACTTTTTAAAAAAAGCATTGTCACTTCAACAGATGCCGCCAAATCAGGTAATTTTTGGTTTGTCATTATTTTTAACATTCTTTATTATGTGGCCTACTTTTGATAAAATAAATAATGAGGCAATTCAACCTTTTGTAAACCAAAATACACCAAAAGAAAAACGATTGACTTTAGATCAATTTTGGGTTAAATCAGTTGACCCACTAAGAGATTTTATGTTTAAACAAACAGACCCTAAATACATTGGTTTTTTTATGAATCTTCGTGGACTTCCTGCACCAAACGATTATAATGATGTCCCGACTTATGTTTTGATACCCGCCTTTGTAATAAATGAGATGACCATTGGATTTAGGATTGGTGTTTTAATTTTTATTCCTTTTATAATAATAGATATGGTTATCGCATCTGCTCTTATGGCAATGGGTATGATTATGCTTCCGCCAGTAATGATTTCGCTGCCTTTTAAGATACTTTTGTTTGTTTTATTGGATGGGTGGCAATTATTAACTTACGAACTTTATCGAAGTTTTGCACAATAGGGGGTGAAATATGGATACAGAATTAATCAAAGAAGTTATGATAGAATCAATGCGTATCACTATATTAATATCTCTGCCTATACTTGGTGCTGGTCTTGTTGTAGGTTTGATAATTTCTATATTACAAGCAACAACTTCTATACAAGAACAAACTTTAACATTTGTACCAAAATTAATAGCAATTGTACTCGCATTAGTAATTTTTGGTCCATGGATGACTTCTACTTTAATGGAGTTTACCATCCAAATTTTTGATCTAATCCCAGACATGGCATTAGCAGTTCCGTGATTAAAAAATAATAAAGACCTGACAGGGTTTTTAAAACATGTCAGGTCTAATAACGAGGGAAATGTGGAATATTTTATTCTGAATTTTGAAAAATTTATGCTTGTTTTTTCGCGGATGATGGGGCTTTTGTTTATAGCAACTTTTTTTAGCTCAGAAAGTATGCTAAATGAAGCAAGGCTTGGGCTTTGTTTTGTAGTAACAGCACTTATTTTTCCTTTAGTTTATATTCATATACCAGCAGTCCCAGATGATTTTGTAGAATATGCTTTTGTTGCAATTGGCGAAGGGCTTATTGGTGTTGCAATTGGATTTTGTATAGTAATTGCTTTTTCTGTTTATCAGCTTGCTGGTCAATTTTTTACTGTACAGATGGGTTTTGGTGCAAGTGAAGTATTTGATCCTATGGGACAAGAAAGTCTTCCTTTGATTGGTCAATATTTGTATATCCTTGCTATTTTAGTTTTTTTATCACTTCAAGGACCGCTACTTATAATAAAAGAAATATTTCATTCCTACGAACTCATTAGTTTTACAAAATTTCTAAATGGAGAATATGTAACTTCAAATTTTGGAATAATAAGTATTTTTGCAAAAATGTTTGTCATTGGTCTTAGGATTTCTATGCCGATCATTGGTACTCTACTTTTGGTCTCTGTCACAATGGGTTTACTTGGAAAAGCCGCTCCTCAGATGAATCTACTTATGGTTGGTTTTCCAATTTCGATTACAGTTTCGTTTTTGTTAATTTTGGTTTTACTTCCTAATTTAGTAGATTTTATTAGTGGTTATATAGATGATATGTTTAAAGATTTGTGGTTTTTGATGGTGGATATAAGCAATGGAAAATAAAATTAATTTTTTTAAAGAAAACTCTTTGTTGATTTTAGATTTATCCAATAGTGAAAAAACATTCTACCAAAAAAATAATTGGTGGCAAAATTTACAGTTGCCAGACGAGTTTGAGTTTGATCTACAAAGATTTGCATCTGCTGAGTCCGAAGGTAGAACAGAAAAAGCAACAGAGCATAAAAAGAAGAAAGCCAGAGAAGAAGGCAAGGTTGCTTTATCAAAGGATATTCCAGCAGTTTTAATTTCTCTTTTTGGTTTTATAACAATTTATTTTTTGGCAAATTATTCGTTAAAAGTCTTACTTGATACATTTTCGTATGTTTTTGAGAATATTATGACATTGGATATAAATGATCCAAATCTTGTTTATGATATTTTACTTATTCCATCTGTAAAAATATTTATTCCAATTGCAATTATAGCTGTAATAATAGGTATTGTTGCAAATTACGCACAAATTGGTTTTAAGGTTACACCAAAGGCTATTAAGCCAAATTTCAAAAAATTAATACCAGATGTGTTTAAATTCTTTAAGAGTCAAGTATTTTCAGTTACTTCTGCCTTTAATCTTATTAAATCATTACTTAAAGTCGCTATAATTTGTGCAATATCTTACGCTTTAATTATTGGTAAAATTGAACAAATTAAAAATTTGATGAATATAGATGACATTTTTTACTGTTTTAGTTTTATTGCTAAGATGGGTTTTGACCTGATAATGCAAGTTTTGGTTGTGTTATTAGTTATTGCTTTAGCGGATTACATTTTTGTTCGCTGGCAATACGAAGAGCAATTAAAAATGAAAAAGCAAGAAATTAAAGAAGAATATAAAGAGATGTATGGTGATCCTAATGTTAAAAATAGACTTAAACAGATGTATCAAACACTGTTAAATCAAAAGAAAATGTTAGGTGAAGTACCAAAAGCTGATGTTGTTATAACAAACCCAACTCACTACGCAGTTGCCCTAAAATACGACTCTATTGTTGACGAAGCTCCACGAGTCATAGCAAAAGGTGAAGACGAATTTGCTCAAAAAATAAAAGAAGTGGCAAGACAACACAATATTTTTATGTACGAAAATATTATGCTCGCAAGAACTCTCTATGCCGAAGTTGAAATAAATGATATAATTCCTCGCCCTATGTATAGTTTGGTAATCAACGCCTACAAACTCGCACTTGAACATAAAGAGAAGGAAAAAGTTGGGG
Source organism: Spirochaetes bacterium GWB1_27_13 (assembly GCA_001829125.1). Classification (GTDB taxonomy): domain Bacteria; phylum Spirochaetota; class GWE2-31-10; order GWE2-31-10; family MWDO01; genus GWC1-27-15. Next base: position 5,414 of record MIAN01000240.1, read on the forward strand.
TGAGTTGATTCTGTTTAACTTTACTTTTTTTTAATTTCATAGACAATCAATAAACTACCAAATATCTCAAGTTCACCTTTTAAAGTTAGGTCTAATGTTATGAAATAAATTATATTATCAGAATATTATCTTAAAATCCTTCAATTTTATCAATTTTTTTATCTTTGTGAGAGAGTATTTATTAGTTTTTTTCCAATAATAAAAATATTCATTGTAAAATATAAAATATGAAATGATTGACCTTTTACAGCTATTCGAGTATAGTTTAAAAAAATGTTATCTTAAGGAAAAATTATGATTCATTACAAAAAACTTATTGGTAAAAAACTTTATTTGAGTCCTATGTCGATGGATGATGTAGAAAAATATACAGAGTGGCTTAATAATTTTGATATTTCAATATTTTTACTAACAAGTACTCAAATTATTTCTCCAGAAGGTGAAAAAAAATTTATAGAAGAGTCTATAAAAAATAATTCTGTTGTTTTTGATATAGTCGATATGGAAACTGATAAATTAATTGGTAACTGTGGTCTTATGGATATTGATCATATAAATAGAAAAGCTGGATTTGGGATATTTATTGGAGACAAAACTTACCAAAATAAAGGCTATGGGACAGAAGCGATTAGATTAATCCTTGATTATGCTTTTAATCTTCTAAATTTGCATAATATTTGGCTTTTTGTTTATTCTTTTAACAAAAAAGCAATAAAATGCTACGAAAAAGTGGGTTTTAAACTTGCAGGTAGAAGAAGAGAGTCAAAACTCGTAAATGGCAAATATTATGATGAAATATACATGGATATTCTTGATAGCGAATTTGAAAGTCCTTATATAAAACAAAAGATGATAGAAATTGAAGGATAGATCAATTTGGTGCAATTTTTGCTAATAATTGCACCATTAATGTTAAAAATTGACATATTTTTTAAATATTTCTTTTAATTTTCCATTTTTAGATAATGTTCCTAAAGATTTTTTTATTTCATCTAAAGTAGATTTTGGAGTTTTGTTATAGAATGCAGCATATTGATATTCTTCATTGAATACAGTAGGTAATATTTTTATCTTACCTTTAAATTCCGGATCATTTAATATAGAAATAAAATTCTTATCAGAAGAATATACAAATCTACCTCTTTTACATAGTAGTTTAGTAATATTATTCTCAACAGTTTTTCCGCCCTCATCAACAATTAGCCCTGTCTGTTCTTTTAAAAAATCGTAATGTGCAGTTCCTGTGGCAACCAAAATTACTCCATCTTTACCCAATTTCCTTATATCATCAAAAGATTGAATTTTTATATCATCTTCTATTCTTACAGCCATCATATTTCTTGTAGGATAAAGAGGAATATCTAAAAATATAAATTTTTTTTCTCTCTCCTCATTTTTTATCATTCCAAAAAAGACATCAATATCTCCATTTTCAAGTTTTGCCTCTATTCTTTTAAACGGTATCATTTCTTGATCTCCAGAAAACTTTATATTTCCTGAAATTTTTTCTACTTCTCTCATAATATCAATACAGATACCAGAAACAATTTTTTTGCCATCTTTTTCTGTCTCAAAATATTTTGGGTTACTGTCTTGAGCATTAGTTTTTAACTCTTGACTTATTAAATTGAAAGAAAAAATGGATAATAAAAATAAAACTATTAAATTTTTCATCTAAATCACCTTGTTTATTACTTATATAATATTATAGTAGAATATTTTTTTTATACAATACTAAATCTATAAAAACTATAAAAAATGTTATAGATATACTAAAAACAAATTAAGTTGTTTTCTTAACAATTTTTAAACTATAATCTTTAACATTCTCTGTTGCATTAACCAAATCTGTAATTTCTTTTGTTATTACTTTACTTTCTGTAAGCATTTCACTTGACCCACTATGAACTTCTTCTGTTATTTGTTGAATGTTTGTTAAAGATTCTATTATTTGGTGACTTTCTATACTTTGTTCATGCAATGCCTCTTTTATCTCTTCTTCTAATAATGAAACAGTTTTCATATCTTTAATTATAGCCTCAAATGATTTACTAGTTTCTGTTGAAACATTAACAGCAGAAGATATTAATTCTTTTAGTTTTTGTATATTTTCAAGAATTAATTTTGATTGATTTTTAGATAATTCAGCCAATTTTCTGACCTCATCAGCAACAACTGTAAAACCTTTTCCCCATTCTCCTGCGTGAGATGCTTCAATTGCTGCGTTCATTGCTAAAAAATTTATTTGTGCTGCAATGTGTTTAACAATATTATTAGCTTCAACAACACTATCTGATTGTAAAGATAAAGTATTTATAATAAGTTTGAGTTGTTCTGTATTTTTATTCCCTGTTGTTATAGTTTTCCCAAGACATTCAAATTGTATTGAGCAATTTTCAAGATTTTTACTAATAGAATGAATAGTCGCAATCATCTCTTCGATGGCAGCAGAACTTTCTATTACATTAGACGATTGAGAACAAATTCGAGTGTCTTGAATTTCAATTATTTTACTAATTTTCCCAATTGAAGAGTTTACTTTACCTACTGCTGAATATTGAGATTGTATTAGGCTATTTATTTTATCTAACATCTCATTACTGATAGTAATCAAATAGTGGTGACAGTTTTCTGGCATATTTAAAGAATTATGTATAGCAATAGCCATGTCTTTACATGTTCCATATCCACATGAGGTACAGTTGTAAATATCAGCATCTGTATATTTTTGCATTGATTTGTAAATATTTTTTAATTCATTATCATTTGGGATATTTAAATTATAATTATCGCTTATATTTTCATATTTTCTACTATAAATACCTTTTTCCCAATAGCGATCGATTACTTTTTTTAATTTTTTTAATGCGAATGTTTTTTTAAAAGAACTAGCATTGTGAGTTCCATATTTTTTTTGCATTTCAATATTTCGTTGTTCAATCAAATATTCTATTTCATCTGGATTTTTATCTTTGTTCAGAGTGCCAGGTCCTCCATTGCAACCCATGCTACAATTTAAGCAGTCAATTAACAAAGGATTCATAGATTTATCAATCATAGTTTTAAGACTTGAAAGATAGTGGTATATATGTTCAACTCCTTCAATTTTTCTCGTCATCTTACCAATCTCTGGCACTTCTCGCTCAGCAGTCCTTAGTAAACCACCTGGAGTCGAAAATAAAACTCCTCTTTCTGCTGGCGAATTATCAAAATCAAGTTTAGCAAATTTTTTTAAATCAATTGATTTTTTCTTAAAGTAATTATCTAAAGAAATATATGTAACATTATAATCACCAAATCCAGTTTCGATAAATTCTCTTTTTTTTGCATAGCAAGGTGAAATTACAACAATTTTATGATTTTTATATTGAGGATAGAATTTTTTTATCATTTTGATTGTATGTAACATTGGACTATCTGCTGGGGCTAAATATTGGATTAATTCGGGACGATAAATCTCAATATAAGAAACTATTGCAGGACATGGTTGAGATATAACAGCCTTTGGTTTTTGGTCTTTAATGTATTCGAGATAACTTTTAATAGTTAATTCAGCACCAAAACTGACATCAAAGATCGCTTGTATACCAATGGATTTTAACCATCCATTTAGATTTAAAAAGTTATCTGGGAAGTTTGAAGCAGCTGCTGGTGCAACAATTGCAACCATATTATGATTACTAACTTCTTTAATAAACTCATCAAAATCATCAATTCCAGTTCTTGCCTCATGTGTACATGCTTTTATGCAGTTACTGCAACCTATACAAAGGTCTGGATTGACTTTAAGATAATTTTCTGACGCATCATTACAAAATTTAACAGGGCAAGCTGTTATGCAAGCATGACAAGAGATACATTTTTCTTTATCAACTTCTATAATTTTAACTAATTTACGCACAATTACACCTCTTAAATTTAATACTTTATAAATTGCATTGTCCTTTATTTGTGAAAGAATATTAATCAAGTCTCTAAAAGAAGGCACAAAGGCATGGAAAAAGAAATTTTAGAGATATTTTTTTTACTTTAATTCGATTTACTTCATAATTTTTACGATTTCTTTTTTTAATCGAAATTTAATGAATTATACAGTAAAGAATTAAAATAATCAATAGTAACAAATGAAATTGTTAATTTAGGGATAAGTTTTTTTGACAAAAATATTTAAATGAATTGTTTTTTCCTAATGCAACGCTAATATTAAACTTTTTTAAGATCTTTTGCATAAAATCAACTTTAGAATCGTATTTTTGAGGAATTTCTAATTTGCCTTAAAAAAACTTGACAAGCTACTCAAATTATATTACATTTATATAACATAAATCATTTTATACTTTAAAATATACTTAAATGCTTCTATAAGGTTAATAAATTATATATTGAATTTCTATGATTAACTTAGGAGACTATAATGGCAACTTTAGCAGAAATAAGAGAAATGAAGCCAGAAGAATTTGTTAATTTGGTTTTAAAATCTCCAAAAAATGAATATAAAGAAAATCTTAATCATGACGAAAGTCTTGAAAAACAATGCTCTGATTGTTTAAGTTATGAATTTAGAAATGAAGATTTTGATGCAATTTTAGAAGATTCTCAGAAATTTGATTAAGGACTTTTCTTTGCAAATCATAGAAACTCAAGAATTAACTATAAAGACTACTATTCTTAAAACATATCAAAAATCATTAAAAATCATAGATAGATATATCAAAACTAAAGATAAAACTAATAATATTATTATTTCTACTGAAGGTTTAAATGATGCTTTAAATGAAATAATACTTGACATAAATATTCTAAATAAAAGAAGAGATTATGATTATTTAGCAAGAGGAAAAATAGCAGGCATAATAATTTTTAGATTATCAAGATGGAATATATTAAATGGTGATAATTCTATTTTAGTAAATGATAGAACTTTTTTAAAATTAAATTTTATATTAGCATTATTGACAGGATTAGCATATATACAAGTTGATTATACTAAGATAGAAAATTATATAAGAAACGAAATTATTTATACTCTTATGAGACGCCATGTTAATCAAGAGACACTTGGAATTGTTTGTGATTTATTAAGAACATATATAAAATAGTCTAATATTATATATAAATTCAAAAAAACAATTTTTTTAATTTTTTACCATAAAAATACCTAAATGACTCATTTTTACCTAAAGCAGTATCAATATTAAACTTTTTTAACATCTCTTGCATAAAATCAACTTTAGAATCGTATTTTTGAGGAATTATTGATACAAATTTTTCTTTTGTTATATTGTTTGTATCTTTAAAATGTTTGATTTTACCTCTCCAAAGTCGAAAAGATATTTAGGTAAATCGAAGTTATATAAGGTAATATTTCTTTCCTAAAATCTTCCAAACAGAGGACAAAGTATAGATATGATTGGTAATAATCACCATTTAGGTAGTAAATCATTCCAATATAGTAACTAATTCTTTTAAATAAATTTTGTGGAATTGTTTCAATTAAAAGTTCTTCGAGTAGGTAGAGGGCGTTATTGTAGTCATTGCCTTTAATTAGCTCAATTGCTTTATTGTATTCCATCGCATAATCTTTTGTGATAAATATTTCTTCATCGTTTAGAATATGGACAGGAATTTTGTCCATTTTTTTTAGTTCTTCGTTTGTGAATTTATCAAATAATTTTTCGTTGTCTTTTTTGTATTTTGTGATTATTTCTTTTAGTTTGTCGTTATATTTTATTTTTTGTGGGTTTTTTAAAATCTGTGGGTCTAAAAAATCTTTACCAGACTTTGGATCCATTTGTAAACTAATTAATGGCAGAGGGATAAAATTTTCGGTAGAAAAAGTATTTATTGTCTCAATTTTACTTTCGATAAAAACAGAGTCAGTCGTTATTGTAACATTTGGTATAAATTCTTTCTCATTATCGTTTTCTAAAGATATTGCATAAAAGTATTTTATTTTTGAAATAGGAATATCAAGAAATGATTTGACATCAATCTTTTGGGTAGTAATTTTAATCGATGATACTAAAACGCTTTCATTTAAAATAGGGTCAGTATTCCTGTATAAAACTATATTTGTTGGGTTTGTGGAGTTAGAAGTGTAATCCCACTCGATAATTATAGAACTTTTTGTCGATTTTGCGTTTATTCGTGTGATTTTAAATAAATCTTTGTTTTTAATAACGATTTCTTTTGATGTGTAGTTTCTAAATTGAACAAAAATAATATTTGGTTTATTTGTTTCTATACTTGAAGTAATTATTGCATAGTAGAATGTTCCAAGAAATGGATTATCGATATATTTTTCTTCATTATTAGTTAGAGTTGCAATTTTTGTCGCTTTATTAAGTTTTTCTTCTGTGTCTATAGTAGAATCACTTCTATATATATTTATTATTTGATTTGTAGAAGGATTTCTCCAATTTAGTAATACTTTTCCATTAGAAACCGTAGCCATTAAATTAGAAACAAAAAAAGCCTCAATTTTATCTAACGAGTTAGCAGAAAATAAAATAAATATAAAAAATAAACAAACAAATAATTTCTTCAAAGTTAAAATCTCCAAATTACTCAATTAACACCAACCAGCATAATCCGTATAAATCAGTATTATAAGTGTCGGTTTTTTTTCACAAAAAATATTAATATTTTAAATACAATTATACTTTATTTTATTAAAAATTTATAGTAAAATTACATTTAGTTTTTTTAAATTGTAGGATATTTATGAAGTATGATTATATAATTATTGGCGGTGGACTTGGTGGTCTATGTAGTGGAATAATCTTAGCCAAAGAAAACAAAAAAGTTTTAATTTTAGAACAACATACAAAACCAGGTGGGTACTTGCATTCATTTTATCGCAAGGGTCATAGGTTTGAAACTGGGTTTCATTTTGCACCAGAGCTTAATAATGAGCAAATTTTATCGATGTACTGGGGTTATCTTGGTATTTTGGATAAAATTCAACTTATTCCTTATAATAAAGAGCGTTTTCATACTCTTGTCTTTCCAGATTTTGAAATAAATTTACCTTGGGGGATTGATAATTTAAAAGAAAGATTAATTTCTATTTTTCCACAAGAAGATAAAATTATTAAAACATTCCTTGATAAAATAGTTGAACTAAAAAAATATTTTGTTTATTTTAATCGCAATCACATAGGAGACATTGATAAAGAACACGAGTCTTTTGAAATTAGCATCTTGGATTACATAAACTCATTGGGTGCAAGTGATAAATTAAAAGCAGTACTTTTGGCACATTCTTTTTTATACGGCGTAGAACCAAAAGATACACCGCTTGGGACACATTCTATCTTTTTTAATGCTTTGTATTCTTCAAATTACGATATACAAGGTGGTGGGGATAAATTATGTGCATCATTACAAGAAAGTTTTTTCGAAAATGGAGGCGAAATTTTATTTAAGAAAAAAGTTATAAATATAAAAACTTCTGATAAAACAATAAAAGGCGTTGAGACAGAGGATGGTAATTTTTATGAATGCGACAACATTATCTCAAGTGCAAATCCTCAATCAACTCTCGATTTATTTTCAGAAAAAGTCTTTAGAAATGCCTACACTGATAGAATTTACGAAATGGAGAATGTAACATCACATTTTGGTGGATATTTTGTAACAGATGCTGATTTATCTAAATATAATTATGACATTTTGTACTTTCCTGATTACGACATTGATTCTATCTATCAAAATCCAGTGTCAAAAAACCCAGATGATTATTTTATGTATGCTACTGTCCCAACTGCAAGACTTGGCTTATCAAAAGATAAGCATATTGTGGAAACTTTATCGATTGACAACTGGCAAAGTTATTCTTTATGGAAAGATACGAAATTTGGTAAAAGACCAAAAGAATACTATGATTTTAAGCAAAATATTCTAAATAATATTACAAATAAATTAGAACAGATTATTCCTGATCTAAAAGGTAAAATTGAGTATAAAGAGGCTTCAACTCCACTAACAAATTATCATTTTACTCTAAGTCCAAACGGTTCAATGTATGGGGTAAAACACAATATGAATCAAATGCGAGCACCAATTAGAGCAAGAACTAAACTTGATGGTTTTTATTTTACTGGGCAATCACTGATATTTCCTGGAATTGTTGGGGTTACGATTACTTCTTTTGTTACTGCTTCTGATATTTTTGGACAAGAGCATATTTTTAAAAGAATCGATGACGAGATGAAAAGGAGAGGCTTTTGAAAGATATAGCAAATAAACTTGTACTCATAACTGGCGGGGCTTCGGGTATGGGTAGAATATGGGCA
>MIAN01000241.1 GCA_001829125.1 Spirochaetes bacterium GWB1_27_13
TTGTTGAACTCGTACTTGTAGATGATGTAGATGAAGTTGAACTACTACTTGTTGTTGAAGTAATTATCGTTGTTGTCGTAGTTGTAACAATTGAACTCGAAGGTGTAACAAAAATTTTTCTACCAATAGAAATATTGTTTTTTATGTCACCTGTTTGTACTGTAAAAAGATATTGTGTATCATTAGTCAAATCTTTTGCAACATATTTTTTTATTCCAGTTAAAACAACTGCTGTTTTTTTAAAATTGCCAGTAGAATAAGTTATAACAACCTTTGCTAAATCTGTATCAGCAGGGTCTGCCCATGTTAAACTAACTTCACTATTGCCAGCAGTAGCCACCAAATTACTAACTTCTGCAGGTGGTGTAATATCAACTATCGAAGCATCACATCCAAAAAAAATAAAGAAAACTAAAAAAAAACTTATAAAGGATAAACTTTGAATACTTTTTTTCATTTTATACTTCCCCCTAAAAATTATTTATACTTGTGTTATCTACTAACAATTTTTATGCCATATTTTTCTTTTTATGTATAATATGCTAATCTATAAATAATTAAACCATTTATACAGTATCCAAATTTATCATAAAATAATTCTATTTTTCTGAAAAATTCTAATTATAAGAAAAAAATAATATTTTTGTTTTTTTAGAGAAACATTTTTAGGGGAAGATAAATTATTCTAATGATAAAAGTGAGTAGCAACTTAACAAAATTAGAGATAGATATTATTATTATATTCTTTAATATTAAGAATGGTTATATGTTTAACTTTTCCATTTTCTCTATAATTTTCTTGAATGGGTAAGATATGGTAAGTTTTACAACTAACAGTACAAGACAATAAATTAGCCCATTTCTTCAAATTTTTTAAGAGAGGCAAAATTGCGATGAAAAACAGGATTTGGGTCTGTCCCAAAGGGACAAAGCTAGTTTTTACTTTTGGATTATTAAAAAATTTATCTATAACCTTTTAAAAGAATATTTTTAAATTAACACAAAAATATTCTTCCAAAAATTTAGAAGAATTAATAATTCAGAAAAATAAAAAATTATTCTATAAAAATTAGAAAGAAAATATTATTTTTTATACCTTTTTATCATACAAAATCCCCGAAGCCTCTTTCAAATGTACAGCAAGTTTTTGTATTTCTTCACATGGTATTTCTACAATAGTTTTTCCTGTCTCATTATCCAAAACTGTAATTATAACTCGATTTATTTCTTCATTAAAACTAAGTTGAACTCTTTTGTTTATTGTTAGTGAAGAGTTGATAATTTCGTTCAAATCTTCAAGTATTTTTTTTAGGTCTTTTTCTGGAATGGTTTTTTTCATAATCTCTTTTATCTGTTCACTGGAAGCACCTTTATTTGAAGATTTATGAACATTGGTATCAAAAATAGAAGAATATTTAATCATTAAGGCATCTATGTCATTTAACATATAGCTCCTCCTTATGAAGCTGTCCCCCCCTTCTATAAAATTTATTAAAAAAAACTAGTATTTTCAAGTAGAAAAAAGAAATAATATCCTCTTAATTCCTTTGCAAGAAAAAAGAGGATACCTTTATGCGATTTTATCAAAAGTATTATGTTAAAAAGGGCAAAAATTAATAAACAGCAACACCAATAGGTGAAGTCCTGCCTGTTTATTTCACTAAATTAGCCCAACAATCTTAAAACAGATTGAGATTGAGCATTAGCTTGTGCTAACATTGCTGTTCCTGCTTGTGTCAAGACATTGTCTTTAACAAATTGAACCATTTGAGAAGCCATATCAGTATCTCTAATCACAGATTCTGATGCAGTAAGATTTTCTGCTGCAATTGAAACGCCTTTTTGAGCCATTTCAAATCTATTTTGATATGCACCAAGATCAGCTCTTTGCTTGTTGATTGTCTTTAAAGCTTCATCAAGCGTCTTAATACCCATATTTGCACCGTCAGCTGTACTAAGAGACATTTTTGTCTTTGTCGAAATATCTTCAAGTTTTAAAGCTGCTGCTGTCATTGTAGCAACATAAAGTTGTTCTCTTTGATCAACATTTGCACCAACATGAAAGAACATTGATGTAGATCCAGTTCCGCCAGCCTGTGGATTTGCAAATCTACCAGTCAACATATTTTGTCCGTTAAATTGAGCGTGTGAAGCAATCCTGTTTACTTCATCCACTAATTGACTAACTTCAACTTGAATTTGCATTCTGTCTTCAGATGTATAAATACCGTTTGAAGATTGAACAGAAAGTTCTCTTAATCTGTGAACAATGTCTGTTGTTTCTTGTAAATAACCTTCAGTTGTTTGAATGAAAGAAACACCATTTTGGATATTTTTTTCAGCTTGTTGAAGTCCTCTAATTTGACCTCTCATTTTTTCAGAAACTGCTAAACCAGAAGCGTCATCACCAGCTCTGTTAATTTTCATACCAGATGACAATTTTTCCATTGATTTAGACACATCATTGCTTTTAAATTTCAATACATTGTTAGCATTGATTGAAGACATATTATGATTTATAATCATTTAATTACCCTCCATGATAACTCTTCCTGAATCATTCAGAAAGGATTTTTATAGGTTTACTCCTATTAAAATAGTCCTTATAAGGAATTCTTTTGACAAAATCGCTTTTTCTTGCCCTTTTTTTGAGAATGTCCTTAAATAGGTATAGCCTCCTATATTATAGGAGGCTACATCCATTAACTATTTTTTTAAAATGGAGGGTTAAAGGAGTTATTTCAAAGAACTAGAATCTTTTAACCATTTAATAATTGCATTACACCTCTACTTTTTGAATTAGCCTGTGAAAGCATTGCTGTACCTGCTTGAGAAAGGATATTATCTTTTGTGAAGTTTACCATTTCATTAGCCATATTAGTATCTCTGATAATTGATTCTGCAGCTTGTAAGTTTTCTGCACCAATCAAGAGACCTTTATTAGCCATTTCAAATCTGTTTTGGAAAGCACCGAGATCGGCTCTTTGTTTATTGAGTCTTTTTAATGCTAAATCGATTGTTCCAATAGAAGCATTTGCACTTTCAGGAGTAGATAAAGATACAAACTTATCTGTTCCAACTTCTCTAATTCCAAGTCCTTTTGCTGTCATTGTACCAATATAAACTTGTTCTCTTTGATCCATATTAGCTCCAATATGAAACCACATTGAACCAGTTTTTGTACCATTCATAGCTTCTGCATTAGCAAATCTACCTGTAAGAAGATTCATTCCGTTGAATTGTGCATGAGATGCAATTCTATCAAGTTCATCAACAAGTTGACTAACTTCAATTTGAATATACATTCTGTCTTCTGCTGTATAAATACCGTTTGAAGATTGAACAGAAAGTTCTCTCATTCTTTGAAGAACATCTTGTGTTTCTGTTAAATAACCTTCTGCAGTTTGAATTAATGAAATACCATTTTCTGAATTTCTTTCAGCTTGTAATAAACCTCTAATTTGGCTTCTCATTTTTTCTGATACTGCAAGACCTGAAGCATCATCTGCTGCTCTATTGATTCTTTGACCAGAAGATAGTTTTTCCATATCTTTTGAAACATTGATGTCATTAAATTTTAATGAACGATTAGCATTAACTGCTGACATGTTGTGGTTGATTATCATTTGTTTCCTCCATGAAACATAAATATCAGGTATCCTTACCTGAGTTTATTTTAAGCACTCGTACGAGTAGCTTTAAATTTAATTAATAATATCCTTATACAAATAATGTAAAAGATCCCTTCCGACTCCTCCTCCTTATAAAAAATTTAGGACTTTCATCCTATTGTATAACTATAACAATTTAATATCCCCACACTAAAAAATTATAGTTATCCTATTTGAGTATCGGAATTTATTTAAAAAACATTAAAGCTTTTTATAAATTAATTATACTAAAAAATAATTTTTTTTCAAGGTTTTTTCTATAAAATTTAATAATTTATTTAATAGTGTAAATTCTACCCATAAATTACAATAAAATTGGTAGTTTACCATTTAGAATTCTTTGGAGTATATACCTAACTAACTCTAAATGGTAAATAAATTTTATTACAACGTAACTTTCTCCTAAAAAACTAAGAAATAACGATATAATTTGTTTTAAAAAAAGTAATTAGAGTAAGGTATTTATTTTATTAATCTAATTTGTTTATAATAAATTTTTAGTTTATTATCCTCTTTAACAATTTTAAACTCAATATCGAGTCCATAGCCTGATTTATTTTCAAATTTTTTTAATAAAATATTTGAGTGATTGTATATATCAGTCAATATTTTTTTTGTATCGTTACGATTTACAAAAACATTTCCTATACTTGACTCAGAAATAATTTGAATGTTATTTTGGAAAGTATTATTAGCAGAATCATCATAATAAAAATTAGATTCAATTAATATTGATTCTGGAATTTCGCAGCCTTTAGGATTCGTCACCAAATTTTCATTAGGTTGAGAATTTATATTAATAGTAAATTTGGGAGGCTGTTCATTTTTTATTAATCTTACAACTATTACTCCATTTGCAATTTCATTTGGAAAAGATTTAGTTATCAATAAAGCCATTCCACTTTTTTTATGGTCAATATTAAAATACTCCCTTTCAAGAAAAGCATTATAATTCCAAATTGAAGAATAAACTTTTAATATTTTTTTCTGAAGTACATTATTATTTTCATTTTGCGAAAAGGCTTTTGATATATATAGACCAGCACCATTAAAATCTGGTAAATCCTCGCAATTTGTCGAGCTTCGTATTTTTATTGTTGTGTTTTTATAATACTTGTCAATAATTGTTCTCAATGAATTTATTGTTAATGAAGATATAGTTGACGATTCTATAGTAGTTCTTATATTTTTGAGTCTTTCAATAATTTGTTCTGATGTGAGATTGGATTTTTCTTTGATTAACAGATCAATTTGTTTTTGGGCTTGTTGCGAGATAACATCAAAATATGGTTTAAACCCGAGAGCAAAACCATCTTGAACATTATCAGGTAAAATTGATTTTAATAATACATAATTGGAGGCTTTTGCACCTATTATATTAGTTACTTGAAGATTTTTAAAATTATTTGTTAAAGGGATTGGCTCATCATAAGTTTTAATTGTTTCTGGTATATCAATTTTATTGATTTTAAAATCTAACTTATATTTTTCAAATTCTTTAGCAGTTATTTTTCTTAATCTTATATTCTTGTTATCTACAACAATTATGACTGGGCAATTCAAATTATCCTTTAGATTTGGAATTGTACCAATGTTGGTTGTATAGATGTTAAGAGTGTTTCTATTTCGAGCCAACATATTTATATGTGAAAACGGGGTTTGAGGAAATAGCGTTATTATTCCTGATACTGGCGGTATTTGTTGTGGTATATAGTTATATATTGGAATATCAAAAAAGTCTAATTTTAAAGAATCTTCATTATTATTTACAATTTTTAAAATTCCTGTGGCACTTTCTCCATTTAATACTTGAACTTTTTCTCCATTAGTTGAATTAAATAATTTTTTCAATCCGATATTAGATATTCCTTCTTTTTCAAGATAAGGAATAATTTTTTCATTAAATCTAGATTCATATTGTAAAGTTATAAATAAACCTTTGTCTTGAGAAAAATTAATTAGATCCATTAGTTTTTTAATCTCTTTTACAAATACGTTTAAAGAATCTAAATATTCGTAATCTTCCAATAATAACGCCCATTTGTATTCTTTATTGTTTATTTTTAGTGGAAACTTTCTAAGATCATAAATGAAAAATGGAAAATATATTCTATCAGAAGAACTTTGACAAAGTTTTTTGAATGTTTTAAAATCATAATTTCTTCCAGTTGCATTATTAATATATCCAAGATGCCCTTTGTATTTATTTGAATCGTAAATTGTTATTTGAGGATTTGTTTTCCAATTGGTTGCTATCCCAGCAAAAGTAGGCAGTATTCCATAAGATAAAAATTTATATTCATCTTTATAAATTTGTTCCGAATAAAAAAGAATATTTGTTAAAATAAATAATAATAAAACTAAAATAATTTTCATATTATAATAAATAATATACTTAAATTCTAAAAATTATACAACACATATTTTTATTTTTTAACAAAAACCTTAGATTTTCTTAACAAAAACGAAATAAGAAAATAAAATGATAAAAATTTATTTAATATTTCATCTAATAATCAATTGAGGGTCATAGCATTTTTGGAAAAAGTTATTTTTTGTATTATTTATTAAATCTATTATAAAATTAGCCCCTTCGTAGCCCATTGTATAGGCTGGCTGTGCAATTGTAGATAATCCAAGGAATTTAGAAGGCATCATATCATCAAAGCCTATTATTGTTACATTGGATTTTAATTCACTTCTTGCTTTTAAGCCACCATAAGCCATATTGTCACAAAAATAAAAAATTCCTTCAATTTGTGGATTTTCTTTTAACAAGTCTAATGTTAAAATATAAGACTCTTTTTCATCATTATTTATATATTTTATCACTTCTATAAAAAAGTTATTTTTTTCTAATTCTTCTTTAAAACCGTTAAATCTGTCTATTTGTTGTTGTGAAACGAAATGTTCTCCAATATATGCTATTCTTTTGATGTTATTTGTGATAAAATACTGGGCAACGAGTGTCCCACCTTTTTTATTATCTAAGAAAAACGAATTTTCATTTTCTTCATGATAATCTATATAAACATATTTTACATTTCCAGAGTTTAATAATTTTTTTTCATAAACTGGTATATTTTCAGCGATAAATATTATACCTATAAGATTTTCTTCTATAATATGCTTTAAAGTTTCTTCTTTATGGTGATTTCCTAAGTTGAATAATAATAAATTATAGTTTTCCTTTATTACTTTATCATATACACCTTTTAGTATTTCATAATAGAAAGGATTTATAATGACGGGTACTACAACACCTATAGTTTTTTGAGAATAATTTCCTTTTGCCAATTTTCTTGCAATATTGTTTGGTTTATAATTTAATTCCTTTACAATTGCTAAGATTTTAGAAAAAGTCTCAGGATCAACATTTTTTCCACCATTTAATGCTCGAGATACAGTCCCAACTCCAACCCCAGCCAATCTTGCTATATCTTTAATCGTTATTACTTTCTCCATAATTATCTCACTTCTCAAAAAATTCTATCTAATACTATAATACTACCGTCTAAAAGTAAAGATATTTGTAGCACAAATTAATTGGTGAGTGAGGCAGAACTCAAAATGGAGAATGATGATGAATTTGCGACTGAAATATATCCTCATATCCTTCGCCTAATTCATAAATTGTATTAAATAATTCAAAAAAATAATTTATTTCAATTTTTGTTTTTCTTTTATTATTTATTTCTTCAAGAAATGATTTTTCTAGATTGTTATTATTTTTAACAATATAAATCATCGTTTCTTTTTCTAATATATTATGAGGTGGAACATTTTGTTCAAATGCGTATTTTTCTCTTGCAATCCACAATGACTTAAAAAAATGTATTTTGTCTCTCGGAATTTTACCAGATTCTATAAATTTCTTATATTGTAAATATGGATTTGTTATTCTTTTTTCTATTTGATTTATACTGTTTTTAGAAATAAATTTATAAAATAACCCTTTTTCAATTAATTCTTTAGTAATATCATCTGATAATTTTAATAAATAAAACACATCATTTGCTATATACTGAATTTGTTTATCATCCAAAGGTCTTTTAAACCAATTACTTTTTTGCATATTATCTTTTTTATATCCAGACTCTATTTCAATCAAACTTGATAAAGACGTTGGTTTATTTAACAAATCTAATGCAATTTTAATATCATAAATTGGAAATATTTGTTGGTTATATACATTTTGAAATAGAACTTGATCACTTGATGATGCAAACATAATTTTTAATATTTCTTTATTTTCCAATATTTTTTTGAATATATCTTTATTTTTAATATTAAGAGCATCAATAATATAAGTACAATCACCATCAAATATTTGTACTATACAAATATCTAAACCATATCTATGTAAATTAAATTCTCCTTCTACATCTAAAGATATTCTATCAATATTATTTTGTTTAAATTTCAATATCAGTTGTATTAATTCTAAATCCGAAGTTATCAATTTGTATTCTTTTTTTTCCATTTTTTTACTCATAATTAATTTACCCGCATTGCGTGCATTTGTTTATTATATACAATTAAAAAACCCCGTCAACAATTTTACCAAAAAATTTTCAAATAAAACAAAAAATTTGCCATTTTTAAAAATCCAATATATTTTCTAAATCTAACATTATAATTGTTCAAATCATCATTTAACCTTAAAACATTTTAAGTGTATAATAAAAATCATACTTTTAGTATTTCTTTGGTATAAAACATATTGACTTATTTTGTTAAAATTATTATATTATAACACGGATTAATCAGATTGGTACAGATTAAATCTGTGTAACTATATACAATAACTGTGTTCATTTTTTGGATTTCTGATAGACCAAAAACTTTTTGGTTTATCTCTACAAATTTAACAGTTAAGGATTTAGATGAAAAAGGTTTTATTTTTTATTTTGAATACTCTAAAAATTTGTATTTTTGTTATAATAGGTATTCATTTTTTTGTTATAATTTTTGTCGGGATATGTTCATTATCATTTAATTTTATAAATCCACCTACGACCTCTTTAATGATTTATCGTAAAGTTTTTTATAACTACAAAATAAAAGAAGTTAAATTTGTTAATATGAAAAAGATTCCAAAATACATACCAAGAATGGTTGTTAGTGTAGAAGATTATAAATTTTATAAACATAATGGAATAGATATAGAAGCAATTCAAAATGCTATAAAATTGAATAAAGTTGTGGGTTCTAATTTTTATGGTGGAAGCACAATCAATCAACAGCTTGCCCGCACTATTTTTTTAGTGCCAAAAAAAGTTTTTGTAAGAAAATATTTTGAAATGATTATAGCTTTAGAGATGAATTTATTAATTTCTAAGGATAGAATGCTTGAGTTATATCTAAATTATGTAGAATGGGGCAAAGGAATTTTTGGAGTAGAACAAGCTTCTTTGGCTTATTTTAAGAAAAGTGCTAAAAATCTAACAAAAGATCAGAGTGCAAGATTAATTACGATTCTTTCAAGCCCAATAAAATACACCCCAAATAACTTTTATAATAGAAGAATTCTTTTAGTTAGATACAATTTTTTATCATCACTTTAATATTTTCAATCAACAATATCTTATAATTTTATTTTTATTTAAAAATTAATGCATTCAATAAAAAAAAATAAATTTTTATTTATTTTTTTTAAATCAAGCTATATAATCTATCATAGGAAGTTTTTGATATTAGTATATACTGAAATGTTTTAGGTTTGTCTTAAATTCAAGGATCATTTTTTTCTAACTCATTTTAAGCAAACAAGTTGTAAAAAAACATTTTAGCTATATAGGCTAAAAAACTCGAAAAAGAACTCGTTTTTTAGGCATATAATCTTATAATTAAGATTATAATGACAATCTGTATGATTATCATTATAAGATTGTAATTATGTTATACAAAAAATTTATTTGATTTTTTTAACGAATGAAATCTCTATTTTTTTTGTGTTATAAAATAAAGAGGGGATTATGAAAATAAATTATTTATTTCTGTTTCTAATATTACTTTTGGGATGTCAGCAGACAATTATTCAAGAAGAAATTCAATATAAGGAAGGTAAGGTTGGGAATCCAACTTTTAGTCCTCTTGGTGGAATATTTGATGATGTTCAAACCATTACTATTAGTTGTTCGACGCCAGATGCAAAAATAGTTTATACTATTGACGGTTCAACTCCGAGTCGTACAAATGGAATACCTTATACTAATACATTTGTAGTAAATTCGTTTGTAATAATTAAGGCATTAGCATATAAAGATGATGTAGCTGACTCAAATATTGTAAGAAGTGCATATTCTTTTAAAGTATCAACACCACAAATCATACCAAATGGTGGCAAGTTCCCCTTTGAAAAAACAGTCGAACTAACCAACACAACAAAAGATTCTATAATTTATTATACAACTAATGGTGCAAATCCCTCTTCATCATCGAGTCGTTACACAACTCCAATATCAATATCTTCTTCTATGACTATAAAAACCATTGCTTACAGATACGGTTGGTCTTACTCTGATGTAGCAACTGCAAACTTTACATTCGAGGCAGAAACACCATTATTCTACCCACCGTCTGCCACTTACGATACTCCTCAAAAGATTATTTTATCACCAACTATATATGGAGCAGAAGTTAGGTACACGACAAATGGTGATGAGCCTTCTAAAACTTCGACATTATACACTTCACCAATTTTGTTGCAATCTTCTACAACTATAAAAGCAATAACTATAAAAGAAGGTATAAATAATTCGCAAGTAGCAAAGATTTCTTATATTTTTAAAGTAAAAACTCCAGATATAAGTCCTGCTGCAGGAACATATAATTCTAGCCAAACAATCACTATTACTTCGACAAGTGGAGCATCGATTTATTATACTGTTGATGATACAACTCCAGACAACACAAAAAACTTGTACACAGCACCTTTTACTATAACTCAAAAGACAAAGATTAAAGCAATCGCTTATAAAACAGGATATGAAGATTCTATTATAAAGGTAGAATCTTATGATATGACAACAGATCAAAAAATTGATGATCCATTATTTTCTATACAAGGTGGAAGTTTTAACACTCCTCAGGATATAACAATATCGTCACCAACTGCTAATTCTTTTATAAAATATACTCTTGATGGGACTACTCCTTCCACAAATAATTATTTTGATATTATAAGTGGCTCTGGCACAATAAAAATAACAAATAGTAAAACAATAAAAGCAATTGCATACAAAGACGGTTATTCTGTATCAAATGTAAAAACTGAAACTTATATAATCACAGGTAAAGTCGAAACACCAATTATTACACTTCCATCTGGAACATATAATTCGAGCCAAACAATAGAAATCACAAGCAATACAGAGGGAGCTATTGTTAGATATACCATAAATGGAGGAGAGCCAAACTCTGATGATACTGTTTATACTGGTCCTATCTCAATTTTAGGGTCTGCAAGTGCAATTACACTTAAAGTAAAAGGTTTTAAGGATGATTATCAAGCATCTGATACGACAAGTTGTAATTATGTATTTAAATTGCCATCTCCGACATTCAATCCAGAAGAAGGAACTCATTCCTCAAAAGTGACGGTTTTAATTAGCGAGCCAGTATTTGACTCAACAATTAGATATACATTAGACGGGACTGACCCAACAGTAACTTACGGAACAATTTATAATGGAGAGTATATTCCTGTAACAAACGGACAAGCAATAAAAGCTATTGCCTATAAAACAGGTTGGGTAGAATCAGATGTATCGACTGCGACATACACTCTCAAAGTTGCAAATCCAGTACCAAGTGTTAAAGGTGGAAATTTTACGACTGCTCAAAAAATAACTCTATCTTGTAATACTTATGGAGCAACAATAAAGTACACAACTGATGGGACTGACCCAAAAACATCGCTAACAGCTATTATATATACCAAAGGATTCGATATAACACAAACTACAACTTTAAAATCTTATGGATATTTGACAGGGTTTACAGACTCCGAAGTTATTACAGAAACTTATAATTTTTAAAAACGATGAGGTTATACAAACTATTAACTGGTTTTAGCAATAACTAATTAGTTAAAACCACGAAGGAAATACAAAAAAATAGAGATTTTTGATTAAAACTAGCAATAAATTTCAAAATATCTTTATTTTTTTTTAAATTATCTCCAAGTTTTCGTGTCTTTTGTGGTAGCCAGTTTTAATATCTATCGCTAAAATTCATTAACTTAACGCCAGAAGGATACTTTTTTCCAAAAAGTATCCTTCTGGCGTTTTCTAATGACTTATTTAGTAGTCCTTACTTATGTGTCATCGTTGTTGTTCCGTCCCAGTCATCATCTGGTGGATTTTCTTTAAATTCATTTATATCAAAGATGTACTTTTCGCAAAGAAAATCTTCGCCGAGCAGATCGTTTGCTTTTATAAAATGTTTTTCGCTTTCATCCCATTGTCTTTCCAAAAATAGTCGGACTCCATTATTGTATAGAGTCCATGCTTTTTTTTGGTTTGCATTAAGTTTGCGGGCTGGTTCAAAAATTTTAACTGGCTTCAATTTTCCTTTAACCCTAACTCTATCTATTTCTCTAACATAAAAAAAATCTTTTACAGCAGCGAAAGTTCCTTCTGAGATTATAAGTTTTGTATGATATTCTTTTGTTAAACCTTCCAAACGAGATGCGAGATTTACTGCATCACCAATTACCGTATAATCCATTTTTTGAACTGTACCAATATTTCCAACCGTAACAGGTCCATAATTTATACCAATACCAATATTAAATTCTTTAAAGCCCCGATCTCTTTGTTGCTGATTAAATTTATCGAGATTCTCAAGCATTTCGATCCCAGATAGAACAGCCTGTTGAACATCGTCACCATATTCTTTAGGAGCTCCAAAAACAGCCATAATAGCATCACCTATGTATTTATCAATTATTCCTCTCCTTTTGTAAATTATATCAACCATAATTGTAAAATACCTATTTAACGAATCAACGAGATTCTCAGGGCTCATAGACTCAGAAATTGTTGTAAAACTCCTAATATCAGAAAAAAGTACAGTTATATTTGCATTTTTACCAACCAAAGCCTTATCTGGATTGTGAACAATTTCATTAACAACATCTTGAGGCACATATTTTTGAAACATTGTTTTAATCCGTTCTTCTTTTTTTTGGGCAAGAACTGATTGATAAGCATAATCTTTTATTTGCGTATAAGCCCCCTCAAGTTCTTGTAACATATTATTGAATGTGAATGCCAGTTCGCCAATTTCATCATTATACTTAATAGGAACTCTTTTATTCATTTCGTTAAATTTAATTATATCCTTCATCGTAGAAACGACGAGATTTAGCGGTTGAAGCATAAAATTTATAAAAAAGAATATTAAAACTATCATTAAACTTATACTTACAATAAGAATAACTATCGAATTTGTAAAAAGAGTATTTGCATCTTTATAGAATATTGAGGAATAAACAGAAAGCAAAAAATAATAGTCCCATTCAGCAAAATATTTATAAAAACCAACTTTAGTTATACCTTTTACATTAAAAATAATCCAATTTGACTCGCCAGTGTTAAATTTGTTAAAAAAACGCACTTCTTCACCAACTGGTAAAAAATTATCAGTTGAAAGTCTAACAATTCCGTTTGAGTCAACAGCTATTACACTTTCAATATCTTTTTTTGTTATACTGCGAGCATATTCTTCAATACCTTTTTTAACCTCTTCAAGGAATGCTGGATCATCTTTAAATTCAGACTGCTTTAGGTTTTGCATTTCATTATTTGCTTTTTGTATAATCTCATTAATTTTGTAACCCAAAAATTCTGTTGCAATTTTTGTTATACCATTCCTTGCAAGCCCAACAGAAATTACAGTAAGTAAAATCATACTTACAAAAATAAGAGGAATTACAGCAATTAACACCTTATATCTAATACTAATCAAATCTAACTCCTTATAACACATATTTTCATGGATTTTAGCAGATTTCTATGAAAACAATGTGTAAATGCTCTGATAAATTACTCTGTTTTTATTTTAATCAAATTATTTGGAAAAGATAACTACAGAGAAGTACTCATCAAAAAATTATACCTTTAGAATTTCGGTTTAAATTGAAAAAAAATTAAAAAAAACAAGGTTAAATTGAGGGTAGTTATTATGAGATACTGTATAAGTTATCTGTTTCTTTTTTTTGTTTAAAAATAAAAAACTAAGCGATATTCTTCTAAATTATTTTTATAAAAAACTCTGGGATTGATTTAGAAAAAAAAGATGATTTTGGAAGAAATATTGATTTATAAAATATCTTAGTAGTTAAAGATCAAAAACTTATTCACTCGTTAATTTTACTATTATATCTTTAAAATTTGGATAATTTTTGAGTAAAAAATCTCTTTTTCCTGTCTCATAATCGATAAATTCAAAACTTGGTGCAACAGTTGTCCCAAGAAGTGCAAATTTTCCACCATCTTTTAGTCTTGCCCCTTGCCAGATGTCTTTTTTTACAATTACTTGTGGGAGCATTCCATTTTTAATATCGTTGCCAATAGTAAGCATTTGACCGCTTCCATCTTGATATAAATTAACCATCTCAACTGGGTCTCCCAGATAAAAATGAAATATTTCATCTGATTTTAGTTTGTGTATTTTAGAGAATGTTTCTGGTGTTAAAAAATAATAGATACAAGTACCAAAACTTCTTTTAGCATCATATCTATTAGGAAGTGATTCTTTTGCGATAAACTCGCTAGAGCGATAAGTTTCGATAAAAAAACCGCCTTCTTCAGGATGTGGAACTAAATTTAATAATTTGATAACTTCATTTGCTTCCATAAAAATCTCCAAAATCTAAAATGTTCTTGCCCAGTTTATGCCTCTGATAGTGCCTTCATTTTCCAAAATTTCAACATGATTTGCTTTTACTGCTAATCTAAAACCAAAATTTGTAGTGTCAAAAGATTCTTTTTCTATATTTTCATCAATTGCATCTTTCCACTCATCATAAGGAATAGAAGATGAAATTTCTACATAACCAATACCTGCTGAGTCTGTTGCGTTTGGATCATTTTTTGTAGAATAACCAGCTTTTGTATTTATCCCACCAATAACACCCCATTTTTTATAGTCAGAGTTTTTATAAAACTCTTCCCATTTTTTAGTGAGTTTTTCTATAAATTTACTATTTCTTTTTAAATCTCTCAATTGTTGAATCAAATCTATAGAAATAGCAATACCAAGATTTGGAGTAGCAACAGTAAGTAATTTATGTACAGAGTCCCAATTACTCTGGCTTAATGTCATATATTTTCTTGCAACTAATCCACCCATACTATGAGCTATAATCACAAATTTTTGATGACCTGTAATTTGTTTTATTAAATTAATTATATTTTTGAGCCTTAGAGCGTACAGTCCTAAGTTTCCGTTTATTGATTCTTCCAAAATACTATTTGTGTAATACGAAGCATTCCAAAACCACTGTTTTACTTTTTCACCATAATAATTATTGTAAACTTTGTTTTTCTCTAAATATCTAATATCGAAATATTGATCGCTAGATATTTGTTTGATGGTTGACTCCCAGTCTTTAAGAGTTCCTGCAATGCCATGTATAAAAATAACAGGGTAATTTGTTAATTCATTACTAATCATAATGCAAATATAACATTTTCTTAACACAAAATCAATAACTGTTTTTAAGAAAAATAAAAACTTGCTTCATATCCAAACAAATTTTCACTTCTATTAAAACTGGTGGCATCTCAGATAATATACTAACTATTAATAGATTTTGTCGATAACTAAAATTAGTCTGTCCCTTTGGGACAGACCTATAATCTGTTTTTAACTCATAAATATTCTAATTTTGTGATTTTTATTAGTTAATAATTTATTGACAATTTATAACTCTTTACATATAATATATTAAAACCAGTGTTATAAAAGGAGTTGAAATGAAATTTTTCTATTTATTATTTATTATTTTTGTATTGAGTGGGTGTGTTGTTATAAAAGAGATGATTCCACAAAAGCCAACAGCGGCTATAAGTCCTTTTGATATAAATCCAGTTCCAAAAGAGGAGTTTTTATCAGAGGATAAAATTGGTTGTGAATATTTTTATGTCAAGGGTTTTGAAGAGGAACATACTCCACCTATGACAAAGCCGACCAAAAATCTCGAAGATTTTCTTATGGAGACTCAGGGAGTCGTTGATTTAAATAGAAGTGGTGTAGTAAGATTTTTTAATAAAGAAAAAAAAGCAAAAACGATTTTAGTTATGGCAACTGGTATTTATGCAGCTACTGGTACTGTTGCAAATCTCGCCAGAGGAATTGTTAGAAGAAACAGAGATATTGAAGTGTGGGTTTGGGAAAGAAGAGCCAATCAACTTGAAGATAGAAGACTTTTATTAAAGGCAAAAAAAGAAAAAAACACTGCTATACTTGTAGATTTGTTAAATCCGAAGAGTTTAAAGGTAAGAAAAGGTGCTTTTTATCAACCTTCAACCCAAGATATATCTTTTGTCGGTTTTTGGGGTGTAAATGTTCAACTTGAGGATTTATATAACGTAGTGAAAGAAGCAAGAAAGAATGCTGATGAAATAATTTTATCTGGGTATTCTTTGGGTGTGTTGTATGCAACAAATTTTTTAGGCAATGATTTTGACCCTGCACCAGATAAAGTCTTGGCTGGGTATTCTTTAGTTGACAAGGTGATTTTATTTGATGGACCTCCAATGGTTGAGGGTTATATAGAAACAGAAGCTTTATATAAAAATGGAATTACTATAATCCCAAATAATTTTATTGACGGTAAAGATAGGCTTGAGTCCCAAAAATTTTATCCTTCAAATGGCACAGGGGACAGAGACATGAGGACTTTTTTTGAGATGGATTTAAAAGGCTTTTTGGCTTATATAGACCCAAAAGGTATTAGTCCAGAGCCTTATAAAGTAGGAATGAAAACATATCCAATAACAAATATGGCAAGATATTTTACAGAACTTGATGAAAATTATGCTTTTTTCAAACTTTTTACTGCGACTCTTGGCATTTCTGATGCAAAACATAGTGGTAAATATTCTTACTATGACACTATGACTATAAAGGGGCTTGGGGAAGGCAAAGATAAAATTGATTGGATTTATTCTGACAAAAAAATTGAGTTTACAAATCCAGAAGAGTATATAAACGCCTCAGTCCACGATTTTTTTAACATGGCAGAATGGTATCAACCAACGCGAATTTTACTTGATTTTGGGTCTATTCATCATAATGATACAAGTACTGGTTGGCAGTCAAAATATTTTAACATTACACAAACAAAAAATATAAATATACCAATTTTAGCAATAGGATTATCAAGAGGTTTATCTTCAAGAAATGATATTTATCTAAATTATCAAAAACTCACGAGTGCAAAAGATTTTAATATAATAATGATAAATAGTCTTACTCATCTTGATGGCGATACAATGTCTGATCTTGGTGGTTATAGACAATTTATATCTGATGTAGCAGTAAACTGGATTAGTGGAAAAAATATATTGATAGAAAAATAAATAAATTTTTCGAAACTATAAAATAAAGTGTGTAAATCTTCTGTTAAATTTGATATAAGAAAAACAGGAGATATTATGTTATTTGATAAAAAAGACTTA
>MIAN01000242.1 GCA_001829125.1 Spirochaetes bacterium GWB1_27_13
TATTCCAGAAACTGCACTATAAGTTTTTTGAATTACGCATAAGTGCCGTTGTACGAAATGCTTGAGAAACAAATAAATTAAAGGAGATGCATTATGAATATTAAAAAAATACTTCAAAATGAAAAAGTTAATGTAAAGATAATACTATCAGCTTTATGGATTGCAGTAATGTTTATCTATGTTTATGCTGACATTAAAACACTGTTTCAACCTGAAATTCCCGAACAGATTATTTCAGGTATCGTAGCTGGAATGACAATTAATCAAAGTTTTTTGTTTGCAGCTGCAATATTAATGTCTATTCCAGCAATTATGATTTTACTCTCACTAATTTTAAAGCCTAACATAAATCGATGGATAAACATTATAATTAGTTTTTTACATATAGTACTTATAATTATTACACGTTTTGTGCCTGGCAAAATATGGTACTACTATATCTATTATCAATCAATAGAGGCAATTTTTCATTTACTAATTATTTGGTATGCTTGGAAATGGCCAACACAAGAAAAACAATAGAATAGAAGTATCTCAAGCACTTCGTACAACAAACCGTATCTGCTGCGCTCGAGTACTCGCTTGGCCTTCGGCAAATAAAAACGCCAGATTATTTTTCAAATTGTAGTTGATTTTTAATTAAAATAGATTATAGTTTCTATAGACGACTATATTTGGCGTTTTTACTTCAAATACGGTTGGTCGTTAGTTGCAATACCGTGTTTATAAATTGATGCTATTAAAGAAGGATTAAAAATGAGATATGCTCTCTTAGATAATGCAACCTTAACATCAGTGCAAAGAATATTTGGCGAAATTAAATTAAAAAACAAAGCTTCTATTGACATGGATATTGCAGCATTAGAACATTATATCCAATCAATTTTGTTTTATGATAAAATATTTACTGTAGATGATTATAAAGATGAATTTAGCTTATCAAGAAAAAAATATTTTCAAAACATTACTTTCTTTAAAAAGGATTCAATTAAATATGACCAGTTATTAAATCAAACTCAGAATATTTGTAATAATGTCTATCCGAAAATAGAATTTGGCAAAATAACAGATGAATATTTTTCATCTTTTTTCGAACAATTAAAAATGCACATGGTTTTTACTTGGGACTTATCATCAAGTAAATATTTCTTGACACAAAAAATTTTAATTGATGAAATGAATTATAATCAAAACATATCAGCAAATTTGATGTCTTCTATTTTTTCAGAGGCTTTCTTGGGTTATAATTTAGAAGAGGCAGTAGAAAATAAAAATGTATTAAGAGATTCAACCGGAATAATTGGTGATAATCATAATATTAAATCAAAAAATGGTTATAAGGAAGGTTATATTTCTGATCAATTAGAAACATTTTTATCTGCTTTAAATTGGCTATCAAATAGAACAGTATTTTATACTTTAGTATCTGAACAATTAAATGCCGATTTATTTTTACATCCAATTAGACAATCATTTAACATTAATTTAATGAGAAAATATTTAAATTTACCATATTCGAAAATTTCTAATTTGTTGGAATCTATGAATTCAGAAACAAAATCAACACTATTTGAAATTAAAGATTTAACGGATAATATTACAATTTGTAACGAATTACCGTTATTTCTTACTTGGATTATTGATAAAGTAAAAGATCCTTCCAAAATTATTGATGAATGCTATAATATAAGAGAAGATAAGTTATTTATTAATTGCAGAGATAAACTTGATTTAATAGATAATTTAATAGAAGATAAAAATGTTCAAAAATATGTCACTTCAATTAACAAAATCTTAAGTGAAATAAAAAATGAAATGGAATTAATTAAAGTAAAATATGGAATATCAACTAATCAAGGAATTTCATCTTCAAAATTCATCTCATTTTATAATATTTTTGCAACATTTACTGGTTTAATTCAGTTGCCAGATTTTGATATAAATATCCCTCAACTAGAATTCCTTAAAGACATAAAAAAAAGAAAAGGTTTTAAGGGTGTTTATAGAAATATAATTTCAGATTTAACTGCTATTGAAAGATTAGGTAGTTATCATGAACTAATCACTAAAAATGTTTGGCTAGATAAGGAAGCTCAGTATTATTATCCTAAAACGGAAGAAAAAAAGTTTGTTAATATAGAAAGTTTTTGGAAAATTCCAATGAAATAAACACGGTACTGCAACTAACAGCGCATATATCTCCGCTCCCTGTCGGTCGCTACGCCCTTCGGGGTCATGCGGAGTACCGCACGACATATATGCGCGGAACGTTATCGGCAAGGGCTGGGCTCGGACTGTTTTTTTAAGAATGCCCGCGTCCGTGCGGGCTTAAGAAAAAAATATTTCTTGAGTGACAGCATTTGTCATATATAACTACTATTGTGTAAATTAGCAATCTTAACACAAAAGGAGTTTTTTATGGCAACAACAGTTTGGCAGTGTAAGAACTGCGGATCACAGTACAAAACAACAAGTACGAGTGTTCCTTCTCCAAAACAAAATGGTTCTTGTAAATCAAATTCATCTGGAAACCATGTTTGGGAAAAAATCGGTTAATAACTGAAAACGAGGAGGAGAAAATCCTCCTCAATATTTTGTGGTGTAAAAAACAGGAGTAATTATGAATTATTGGATGTTTCGAGTGAGTGAAAAATTCGGAGGAAATAGAGTTAAATTTTGTCTAAATAACAATCTTATTTATTGCGGATGGAATTTAAATATGGCTCGTGATCCCAAGGGAATACTAACACAATTTCCTTGGGCATCAAAAATGGCTATTAAATTTACTTACATAAAAGAAAATGATATTATAATTATGCCTACTTATCTTGGAATTGCAATTGGTGAAGTTATATCAAAACCAATATATCGTGAAGATTTAGATTGGAAAGATACTTTAAATATAAAATGGTTAGTGAAATCTTACCCAAGAAAAAATCTTTCTTCAAAATTTCAAAGTAAATTAAAATATTTTGGAACATTTTTAAATCTTAATGGTTTTTCGCATGAAATTAAAGATATAATTGATAATCCTGAAAGAACATTAAATCAGAAATATTCTGAAGTAAAAGAAGAATTTGAAAATAAAGAAATAGATTTATTAACAGCACATATTAATAAAAGAAATAATTTACATTTTCAAGATAGAGAATTTGAATTATTTATTTTACATTTATTTGAACTTGAATATGGACTAACTGGAACACAAAACAACCAGAAACAGGAAGCTAAAGATGGAAAAGATTTAACTCTTGGTATAGATTATGATGATTTTGATATTAACATCAAAATTAATATACAAGTTAAACAGCATGAGAATAATGAAAATATTTACGCTATTAATCAAATTTCAAAGAGTGATGCAAGTGATCCATATACAAAAAATGTTGTTGTAAGTACAGCTTTCTTTAGTGATAAGTTAAAAGAAGAAGCGAAATTAAAAGATGTTACTCTTTTTGGTCCTAATGAATTAGCAAGAATAATATATAATAATTTTGAATCGATAGATGAAGTATATAAAGCGAAATTGAATCTTTATTCTTCTGTAGGTATTTTAAAATAATATGATGCGACATCCGTGTCGCAGTTTTTTGGTATTACAGAGCCCAGCCCCAGCCGATAACAGCCCGTATCTGCTGCGAACGGAGTACCGTTCTTGGGCTTCGCCACATTTTTCTCTTTGCCTGACATCCGCTAACGCTCCGTCTTTTTCGGCAAAGATAAAAACGTCAGATACTGGCAAAACGTTGTGCACAATGCTGTTTTAAAAATAAATTTTATTAATATTAAAAAAAAGGAATATTTTATGTTCAAAATTAAAAAAGAAAACATCAAAAAATATATTATTTTCTCAATAATAGGTTTTGTTTGTAGTTTTTCTTTATACATATGGAATTATAATTTAATTACAGGTTCCTTGATTGATCTTAAAAAACTATTATCAATGGCTATTACTTATGATCCTAAAATAGCATATTCATTTTTTGAATATTTATACTCTAATGGATTACAATGGAAAGAATCAAGCACATTAATTATTAATATTTTCTTTTTAATATGTTATAGCTTTTTATATATTAATTATTACAGTATGATTTCTTTAAATACTAAAGTTCCAAAATTATTTTCATTTATTGCTCCTAATGCATTAAAAATTGGATTAATTCTTGCTTCAGCAGATTTTATTAAAACTGTAATATTAATTTTAATGGTTTACTTTTATAAATTAATGCCTACTTGGATAGTATATATTCATTCGACATTAACTTTTATTGTAATGACACTCTATAATATAATGCTTTTATGGTTCTTTATCAATTTTATAGTATTAGGAATATCATATTTAATAAAAAGAAAGAAAATATAATTATATCAAAGAATATATTAGTATAAAAAACAGCACAGTGCACAACACGTTGTAAAACGCTGTGCCGTAGTACCGGCTTGGGCTTCGCCACATTTTGCTTTCGCGGGTACGCTACAGCAAAACGTCGTTTACAACGGGAACGTTGTGCGAAACGCTTGAGAAATCAATAAATTAAGGGAGATGTAACATGAATACCAAAAAAGCATTTCAAAATGAAAAAGTTAATGTAAAGATAATATTATCTGCTTTATGGATTGCAGTAATGTTTATCTATGTTTACGCTGATATTAAGACCTTGTTTCAACCAGAAATTCCTGAACAGATTATTTCTGGAATCGTAGCTGGAATGACAATAAATCAGATATTCTTGTTTTCTGCAGCAGTGCTAATGTCTATACCAACAATTATGATATTTCTTTCTCTGATTTTAAAACCTAGCATAAACCGATGGGTAAACATTATTGTTAGTTTTCTGCATATAGTACTTATAATCATTACACGTTTTGTGCCAGGCAAAATATGGTATTACTATATTTATTATCAATCAATAGAAGCAATTTTTCATTTACTAATTATTTGGTATGCTTGGAAATGGCCAATACAAGAAAATAAATAGAATAAAAGTTTCTCAAGCGTATCGCACAACAGCCAGTAGCCGGTTACGGCGGAGTACCGCCTTCACCCAAATTGCCTTCGCAAGTATGCTACGGCAACTTCGGCTACTGGCGAATCGTTATCGGCAATTGCGAGGCTAAATATTTTTTATTTTTATTAGGTTGGAAATGGATATAATAAAAACTGAAAGATTATTATTAAAAAAATTACAATTTGAAAATTATTCTGAATTATTTAAAATGCAGGTTGAAATTATGAAAGTATATTTACTAATATTTTTAATTATTTCTGTAAACGTTTCTCTTATTTCACTAGAATCTGATGGAAATAAAAAAATAAAAAGTTTAAGTTTTAAAAATCATAATATAAATGGAATTAAAAATTTATTTGCTAATCAAACAGATGTTCCAGACGATCATAAATTTTGGCCAGCATATGTTGTACTTTCTATATTTCCTATAACAAATTTAATAGGGTTTCCATTTTATGGTAATCTAACAATTCGGGCTAGTTGGGCATATCTATTTGCATTGCCATTTACTATAGCATTAACTTCTTTATCATCAGAAATAGTAAGTATCGTTTTGTTTTCTACAAATGGATGGAAGTACTTTTTAAATTATGATGATGTAATTAATAGAAATTATTTTATTTCATCGATTGTTTGTATTGGATCATCATACCTATTAAATCTTATTCCATTAATTATTATGGCTGTAATGAAAAGCTATGATAGTTATTCAAAAAATAATTATAATGTTAACAAATCAAAAAAAATAATTAAAAATGTATTAGTTAATATAAATTATGTAAATTATAATAATATAAAATTTGAAATGGTTTTAAATTTTAAAATATAAATAAAAATAATTCAAATTAACGACGCACAACATAGGCTATTCGCAATTAATTTGCTCGGCTGGTTGTTATGATTGAGAAATTGTTGGATTTATTAAGAGGTTTATAATATTATAGATTAGATTGAGGTTAAAATATCGCAAATTAACTGCATATAGCCTCGGTCGTTGTGCGCAAGCCTGACCGAAGATTTGTGTTAAAAATATTCTGGCATCCGTGCCGGAAATTAAATAATATTATGGGTTATAATATGGCAAATAAAACAGTTATTATTACAGGTAGTAGTGTAGGTCTCGGATATGAATGTGCAAAAAATATTGCTAGAGCAAATGAAGGCTGGTTTATAATTATAGCTTCACGCAATAAAGAAAGGAATCTAATAGCTGTAGATTCAATAAAAAAAGAAACAGGATATGACGATATTGAACAGATGGAGCTTGATCTTGCCAGTTTCCAGTCTGTCAGAAAATTCGCTACGGAATTTAAAGCGAAATCATACTCTCCTCTTCAAGGTATAATTTGTAATGCTGGTGTTCATTATAAAAAAGAGACTGTATTAACTAAAGACGGCATTGAAGCAACTTTCGGAGTTAATCATTTAGGCCATTTTTTATTAGTTAATCTTCTACTTGAAAAAATGACTCCTCCGGCAAGAATCATTTTTGTCAGCAGTGATGTTCATGACCCTACAAACAAAACCGGTATGCCAAATCCTAAGTATCAGAAACCTTATGATATGGCATTTCCAAAAGACAAAATAATTTCAGAATCAACAGGACCCATGCGATATTCCACTTCAAAACTTTGCAATATTTATTGCACTTATGAACTATCAGGCAGGTTAAACCAGCAGGGAATCAATACAAAACAAAAACCAATTACCGTAAATGCTTTTAATCCGGGTATGATGCCTGGTTCGGGTCTAGCCAGGGATTATAATTCATTTTCTAGATTTATGTGGAAATATATCTTACCAGTTTTAACACTTATTAAACCTGAAGTTAAAACTACGAAGCAATCAGGAAAAGCACTCGCAAGGTTACTTCTTGATAAAGAATTGATAGAAACAACATCTAAATATTTTGATGGATATAAGGAAAAAACTTCTTCTATAGATTCATATAATAAAGAAAATGCTCTTGAATTGTGGGAGGAAAGCGTCAAACTTGTAAATTTAAAACAGGAAGAAACAATACTAAAATTATAAATTTATTAATAACATAGCCATCCTGTCTTAACTTTTTATGCCGATTTTCCGCGCCCCAGCCAGCGTACAACAAGGCGTACATGTTCCGCTCCGTCTCCTCGCTGTGGCTACGGGCGGTGCTCAGCCCTGCGGGCACATTTGCCTTTGTACGCCATTAATTCCTAATATTTCGGAGGGAAATTATAACGGCGACATCCATGTCACCATAAAAAATATATTGTATTGTATAATAAATTATATTGGAGGAACACAAAATGAGCGATAAAGACCATAATATTCACGATTTTGATATTGCATTAATTTGCGAATATTTTTCCAGTATGGATCGTCAAGGTCCAGGAAGCCAAGAAGCAACAATAAAAGCATTAAGCTTTATTGATAATCTACACGAAAAATCAAACATTGTTGATCTTGGTTGTGGAACTGGAGGTCAAACTATAGTTTTGGCTCAAAACACTCCAGGGAATATTACAGCCATTGATTTATTCCCTGGTTTTATCGACAAACTAAATGACAATGCAAAAAAATTGAATCTTCAAAGCAGAGTTAAAGGCGTTATAGGTTCAATGGATAAACTTGATTTTCAATTAAATGAATTAGACCTTATTTGGAGTGAAGGAGCAATATATAATATTG
>MIAN01000243.1 GCA_001829125.1 Spirochaetes bacterium GWB1_27_13
CAACCATTATATCAATTAATCTTTTTGTGAGCCTGTTAAACATATTCTCAAGAGGAACATTCCTAATCCCTATCAAAGGATAATCTTTAATTGATCTAAATGAAGGTTTTGAAGAAACTACTTTATAATAATCCGGAATTAACTCTGCTTTGACTCCAAATTTTTCACAAAGATTTGCAAGGTTTATAATTTTTGTTTCTGCTCTCATCGGTAGAGCAATTATCACATTATCAACAAGCCTTGATTTTAAAATTGTTTCTATTTTTTCTGTTGTTCCAATAATAAGTCCTTTGATTACATCTGTATATTCTGGATTATCAGAATTAATTAATTGTTTGTCATCATCCAAAAAACCTACTATTTTTATCCCAAGATCATTTGAAGAAACAACTTTTCTATAAAAATTAATCCCCAACTCTCCTGCACCAATGATTAAATATCTTCTAAAATTATAACCGCTTCTTCTTAAAATTGTCAAAAATATCTTAATAAAAATTTTTTCTGTAAAAAATATAACAAAGGTAAATATTACAAAATAAAAAACAAATTGATTTGTAAATTCATAAATTTTAAACAAAATACAAGCATAAAAAGAAGCCAGAATAAAAATTTCGTAAAGAATAGTATTTTTTACTATTTTTATGAAAGGTCTAAATCTATAAGTATGAGTGAATTCAAATTTTTCGAGTATTATAAAAAATGCTAAAATAAGGATAGAACCAATAACAATCTCTCTAAAAGTCCAAAAACTTAAACCTGTAGAGAAAGTAAGGTACTTTGCCAATAAATAAGAGAATATTAAAAAAATAAAATCAAAAAAAACGAGTATCGCAGCAAAAATATTACTATTTTGTTTTAACATATTTTCATTATTACAATTTTTTTTTCTTTTTTCAAGATATTTTTTTTATTTTTTGAATAGAATCATAAATTAATTTAGTTGTTTCTGTTGAAACATTAAAAATATCTCCCATACGGATTATCGCTCCACCAAACAAATCTCGCTCATCAGATTTTTCGTGTATTTCAAAGTCTCTCTGAAAGGATGTTTTTGTTTCAAACGGAAATTTAGCCCCTTTTAAATAACAATCTTCAATTATTGTAGAAGGCAATGGAATCTGTTTTTTATTAGCAATACTAACAATTTCTCTCATTATATTTTTTACATAAGAACTTAATTCTTCTGATTGTAATACTTCGCCTATTGTTTTGTTAAAACTTGCCGTTACCAAGCCAAATGATGCTATAAAAATAAATTTACTCCAAATTTCTGTATATGGATTTTCGAGCCAATTATACTTTATGTTAGATTCTTTTAGCAAATCGAATATTTTTGGATTAACATAGTCATTTTGCGGGTCTTTTCCAAAATGGATTGTACAAGCACCACCTCTTTGTGTAACTTTGCCATATTTTTCAATATGCGTTCCAACATAAACACAAGAAGGAAAAACGATTCCAGAGTCAATTTTTAATCTTATTCTTTCATATATATCTACACCGTTTAATAATGGCAAAATCATGGTGTTTAATGTTACTTTTTCCTTTAATTGAGTTAAGACATTCTCAAGATCGTAACTTTTAACACATATCAAACATAAATCTAATAATGGCAAATCTGAAATTTTATCAGTAGCCAGTGTAGGTTTACAAATAAATTGTCCTTCATCTGTATCAAGTAATAATCCGTTATTTTTTATTTCTTTTAAATGATTACCCCTCGCTATAAAAAAAATGTTTAAATCACTATGATTTTTAATTAATTGTGTCAATTTACCACCAAAATAACCACCAACTCCACCAACGCCTATAACTGCTATATTCATAAAACTAACCTCTTTTCTCAAGATAGAATAATCAAATTAATTAGATACACCAAAAGTTTTTGATTTGTAACAAATCCCAAAAATTAAATACAGCTACTGTATATAATTACACGAGTTAATCCGTGTTAATCTGAAAGAATCTGATTAATCTGTGTTATATATAAAATAGGATATACAAATTGTCAAATCTTTTATACTGACAATTGTCCAAATTGTCAATATATACCTTAAAAGCTTATTTCTATTAATTCATCTGATCAAATAAATTACAAGCAATATCAATTCTATTATTTATTGATCTTTTAAAAACGTTTAAGTATATTATCATTAATCAATTCAAAAACTATATTTTTTTAAAATTTATTTTTAATCTTAATGTCTTTAATCATTTTATAGATATTAAAATGAGAATTAATTCGTTTTTGTTTTTTAAATAAAATAAATAAATATCTAATTTTACAATTAAATCAAAATATTTTACAAATAAAATATTGTGCTAATAAATAATTTTATGTATATTAGATTGAAAAAGAAACAAGAGATAGATGCCTTGTTTTTATTCCAATTTTTAGTGTATCAACTAAAGAATTTGTTTTGAAAGGTTTTTTAAATGGCAAAAAAATATTTAATAGAGGGTGGTTATCCATTAAAAGGTGTTATTAAACCTAATGGCAATAAAAATGCAGCTTTACCTGCTATTGCAGCGGCTTTACTCACCGAAGAAGAAGTAATATTAAGAAATATTCCAGATATAGAAGATGTTGTTATAATGCTCGAAATTGTTAAACAACTTGGAGCAACTGTTATTAAAGAAGAAAAAAATACATATAGGATTAAAGGAAATATCTCGAAAACCATCATAAACCCAGAACTTGGTAAAAAAATAAGAACTTCTATTTTATTTGCAGGTCCTTTACTAGCTAGATGCGGTGAAGTGATTTTACCTCCTCCTGGTGGGGATGTTATAGGTAGAAGAAGGCTCGATACTCACTTTTTAGCACTCACAGAACTTGGTGCTAGAATAGAAGTTGGAGCTAATTTTAAACTTTCTGCAAATAAACTTATCGGTAAAGAGATATTTTTGGATGAAGCGTCAGTTACTGGCACAGAAAATGCTGTAATGGCTGCAGTAACAGCTGAAGGAAAAACTGTAATCCTAAATGCTGCAAGTGAGCCTCATGTTCAAGACCTTTGTAATATGTTAAACTCTATGGGTGCAAAAATCGAAGGAATTGGTTCAAATATTCTAAAAATAGAAGGCATTCCAAAACTTCATGGCACTGACTTTACAATAGGCACTGATTTTATGGAAGTTGGTTCTTTAATTGGGCTTGCTATTGTCACAAGAGGTGAGATAGAAATTACAAATGCTCAACCAGAAAATATGAGGATGACAAAATGGGTTTTTAGTAAACTTGGTATCAGATGGGAAACAGATGGAAGTTCAATTTTTGTACCTTCACATCAAGAGTTAAAAGTTATGGGAGACCTTGGCGGAATGATTCCAAAAATAGATGACTCTCCATGGCCTGGTTTTCCACCAGATTTAATTAGTATTGCAATAGTTGTCGCAACTCAAGTCGATGGAACTGTTTTAGTTTTTGAAAAAATGTTTGAGTCAAGAATGTTTTTTGTCGATAAGCTCGTTTCTATGGGTGCAAAAATAATTTTATGCGACCCTCATAGAGCAGTTATTACAGGACCAAGCAGACTCAGAGGTTTAGAATTAACAAGCCCAGATATTAGAGCTGGCATGGCTTTGGTTTTAGCAAGTTTATGTGCTGAAGGCAAAAGTGTTATTCAGAATGTAATTCAAATTGAGAGAGGCTACGAAAATTTACCAGAGCGATTAAAGAATCTTGGAGCGAGAATTGAAGTTGTCAACGATTAAAATTTTTTGTTTTGTTTTTATTTTAACTTTGTTTGGATGTAAAAAAGATGATACTGCTAATATTATAGCAAAATACCAAAAGTTAATTAAAAGCCAACAAATTGGGACAGAGCAAAATAAAGCGATTGATTTGCTTTATGATAATAATTTAGAAAATACAAAAGAGGGTTATGAGTTTTATATAATTCAAAAACAAACTCCTTTATTATTAAAAAAACCTCAAAATGATTTTACTGTACCAGATGAATACATTATGCTCAAATTTGGCGATGTATTGTTTCCTATTAAAGAAGATAACCCAAAAAAATATTTTTTCCATGTGAAAACAATAAATGGTAAATATGGTTGGATAGATAGTTCATCAGGTATATCTCTAAATTATAACGATGATCCTAATTTATATTTTTTTAGTAAAGAATATTATCTAAAAAATTATAAGGATACTTCTGGGGATATTGATAAATCAAATAAAATCATTTTAATAAAAAATGTTGTTCCTCTGCTACTCGGAAATTTTAAAACAGATGGATGGTTTTACGAAAAAGATTATCAATTGGCATTAGAACTCTCATTGTTTGGTCTTTCGATTGCAAAAGATCAGGATACTTTTTTTTACTCAGCCTCAAGTTATGATTGGCGAGTTAATGAAGTTGTTATTACTAACAATTTAATTGCAGATTGTTATCAAAAACTTAAAGAATACGATAAAGCGATAGAAATTCATCAAAAACTTTTAAAAAATTATTTTTGGAAAAGGTCAGATAATTCACCAATTGGCGGGCTTAATTCTTCTGTAAAACTCGAAAAAATTTATCTAGAAAAGCTAAAATCTGAAAAAATAGGGACAGATGGATACCGTAAAACTCAAGATAAAATCATTGAATCAATACTTATTACAGGAGATTCTTACAACATCTATACTATTATGGATAAAGAATGGCATCTATCAGCTGCCGAATGGCTTTTAGTGATTTTAAAAGCCAATGTGCCAAGAGAAGAATTTTATCAATTTTGTAATATATTAATGAATAGAACTGTCTCAAGAGGTTTTTCTGACCTTGTTTTGATACATAAAGCAATTGAGATGTATAAAGATGGAAAACAAACTGATGCTGTAAAAATTTTACAATCAATTAATTCAAAAGATATTCATAAGAGGTCTGGTAAAATAGAAGATTGGCTTTCTAACATAAAAGAAATGCCAGAATCTGCTATTTATCGGTATAATTTTTAGTATCTTTTTTAAATGTAAAAATCTTATTCCCAAAAAAGCCAAGTATTGTGTAGATAACCATTCCACCAATAGTAGCAATTTCTTTTGGGAATAAAAGAATTTCTTTAAAAAACACAGTAAAACCAAATTGGATGCCAAAACAAACTAAGAATACTGCAAAAAATTTGACCGCTTCTCCTTTAAAATTGGCAGTACTTTTGAATGTCCAAAATTTATTGAATATAAAACTATTCAAAACTCCAATTATATAACCAATTATGTTTGATATTTTATAATCTAGCTTAAAAAGATTCATACAAATAAATATCGTACCAAGACCAACTATTGTATTTAAAACCCCAACAAGCCCAAATTTTACGAACTGTTTAAAAAGATTTACTATATCAAATTTAACAAAGATTTTTTTTATTTGTTCTTTCATATTTACCTTTATTTGTTATTATGTAAAATTTATAAATTTATTTGAATGATATTCTTCTGAGCATTTTCTTTTGCATCAAATAATCGACAATCTTTTTTTAAAAATTGAATACTCTAAAAAGTTTTGCCAATCCTCCCAATCTTTATCAAAAAAAACATTGATATTTTTTGTAACTTTTCATATAATCAATTAGTAAAATTTTAAAATCTTCTATTTTTGTGGAATAATTACAAATGAATTTTTATGCTATTCAAAAAGTTACACTTCTTGACTATCCAGAAGAAATTGCCGCTACTATATTTAGTGGGGGGTGTAACCTAAGGTGTCAATTTTGTCATAATCCAGAGTTAGTTATATTGGACAATCAAAAACAAAAACTAATAAAATTTGATGAAATATTTAGTTATTTGGAAAAAAGAAAAACATTATTAACAGGAGTCTGTATTACTGGCGGAGAACCTCTATTGTCGAATGATTTGGATGTTGTGATAAAAAAAATTCAATCTTTGGGATTAAAAGTTAAGATCGATACAAATGGCACTCTACCAGAAAGGCTAAAAATTTTAAAACCAGACTATATTGCAATGGACATTAAAACATCTATCGAAAAATATTATACTTTATGTGACAAAAAAATCGCTAATTTGGAAGATTCTATAAAAGAATCTATTAATTATATAATTAACTCTGGTATAGATCATGAATTCCGTACAACAGTAGTCCCAGACCTTGTTACACCATCTGATATAAAAAAGATAGTAGATTTGATAAAAGGCTGTAAAAAATATGTACTTGCTCAATTTAGACCAGAGCATTTATTAAATAAAGATTGGCAGAACATAACCCCTTATCCAAAAGAAATTTTTGACCAAATGAAACAAATAATCGAAAATGCTGGAATTTACTGCGAACTAAGGATTAATTACTAATAAAATCTCAATTAGATATTTTGACCTGCTAGGTTTTTGAAACTTGACAAGTCTTAAAAACTACTCAGATTTATTTTTGACAAAATAAAAAATTTTATGTATAATATCAAATAATTATATATTTTAATCTGTGGCTTGCACTCGCTTGACGGGTGAATCAGTGATAATCTAATCAATCTATGTTATAAAAAAGTAAGAGTTTATGGCAAAAAAAATTATTCTATCTTTAGCAATATTGTATTTTATTTTTGCAACAAGTTGTGATGTTGTTCAAATTGCAAATGAAACAAATCCCAAAAAAAGAGACAGTTTAGAAATTTATGTTTTTAATGTTGGGGAGGCTATGAGTCAATTAATCATTTCTCCTACTGGCAAATCGATTTTGATAGATTGCCCTGAATCAAATTGGAATTCTAACACTATATCTAAATTTATTGCATCTGAAATTAAAAGAATTACTGGTAATACCCACATCAATTACATTGTAGCAAGTCATCTTCATTTAGATCATATTGGCTATGTTGGTTATGGTGGAATATGGGGTTTGATAGAAAAAGAAGGAATTACTTGCGATGTATTACTTGATAGGAATGCTGGTAAATGGATTGATTATAATGATGATAAAATCCCAGACTATTCAAACGAAATTGTTTATTATAATGGAGGAAATCTTACTAATACAGCAAAACGTTGGATTTGTTGGGTAACAGACCCAAGATCAAAAGCTGGTAATATTAGACAAATTGCAAAATTAGATTCTACAACTCAAATTGATATTGGTCTCTCTGAAGGAGTTATTGTAAAAATTGTGCAAGTCGATGGTTATGGTGTCAAAATGACTGATAACGAAACATCGATCTCAGGCGATCACACAAAAGAATCTTTTCCTCCATCAGAAAATGATTACAGCATGACTTTATGGATAAAATGGAATAAATTTGACTATATTTTTGGCAGTGACACAGATGGACAATATCAAAAAAGCCCATCCTATACTTATAATGATGTAGAAAGTATTGTTGCCAAAAAAATAAATCAACAAGTTGAAATTTTGAATGTTAACCATCATGGGGCGGGATATTCTTCAAATAATACCTATGTTACAACATTAAAACCACAAGTTGCCATATATCAAGTTGGAGATAATTCTTATGGTCATCCAGAACAAAGGGTTTTAGATTTATTCTATCAAAATAACGTAGACCAATATTTAACTGCTATGGGTGATATTAATAGAAATTATTACAACTCAGTAATAGTAAATGGAACGATTTTGATAAAAGTTGCTAAAAATGATAGTTATACTGTGAATAAAAAATCATACGCTTCTTTAGAGCCATAGACTCGCCAAAAATTATTTTTATAAAAAAAGTATAAAATTTCAAGATTATGAGTCTCAGCGTCGAAATTTAGTTTAATCTAAAATTTGGCTATTTTATGAAAAAAATTATTAGTTTATTTATTTGTTTATTTATTACATTTCTATTTTATTCTGACGATTTTAAAATTCATTCTCTTAAAGATGGTGAAACTTTATGGAGAATAAGCAGACAATACAATGTCTCTTTAGAAGAATTATGCAAATTTAACAATATAAAAGATGTCACAAAAGTTAAAAAAGGTGCAAAAATAAAAATCCCAACAAAAATAAAAACAGATAAACTTATAGATAACCCAAAAGAAAATAAAACTATTGTTGAAAATAAAGACCAAAAAGAGAAAAAAGAACTTTTAAACTTCGATGTACCGCTAAAAGGAAGCATTAAACCTTTTGTAACATCACATTTTAGAGGACTCATCATTTTTTCAAGTGGAAATGACAATATTAATTGTGTAAGTGATGGAGAGGTAAATTATATTGATAATGTCTCTGGATATGGTCTTACAGCAATAATAAAAAATAAAGATGGATATATTTTTACATACTCTGGATTTAAAGAATTATTTGTAAAACAAGGCAACAAAATACAAAAAGGCGCATCAATAGGAGTTGCAGGCAACCTCTCAAGATACTCAAAACCCGGCATCTTATTTTCTATTCAATACAAAGGCAATAGCCTTAAATTCGACATGGAAAAAGAAAAATTTTATAGATAATGCTATTTTTCTATGGAACTATATACTTATTTTAACTAAATAGATAATAAAAATATTAGAATGAAATTTGACATTTTAATCAAAATATAATATATTTATTCTACAAGAAAAATAAAATTTTTGTATTATTATTTTTAAAAATTGTGAGTTTGTTTAAGTATATATTGACAATTTGAACAATTGTTAATATAAAAAACTAAATTAATAATTTAGTAAAATATAATAATAAAAATTTTGATATACTAACAATACTTAAATTTAGTTTTTTGTTAAAATTATAATAAGATTGGTTTTATGGAATTATTTGGAACTCATGGAACTATTGAATATAGTGCAAAAAAAATTGTTAATTCGAATTTTCTTTTAGGTAAAGGACGTGGAGGTACAGGAATTTATTTTTGGAGAAAAAATGAATATTCTGTAATTTTAGCAAAAGGATGGTATGAATATTATTTAAGTAAGAATAAATATAATAATATAGAACTAAATAATTTTGCTTATATTGATGTTAAAATTGATGTTCATGAAAATAATTTTTTAGATTTTGAATTAGTAGAATTAAAAGATAAAATTGCAACTATTTCCTTTAACAAAAAGTTAGACAGAAAAACAAGTGATGAGGAAATTACGGCATTATATGATTATTTTATTACACGACTTGAAGAAGAACTTAAAACTAAATTTTATGTTTGGCAGCTTCGAGTTAATGCACCATATACTGCAAATGAATATCCCTTAAATATTCTTGGGAATCCAATTTGCTATGTGGTTAATAATAATGATTTAATTAGTATATTGGATTGCTATATAATGGAGGGAACTTATGAAAGAAAAATTTTATAAAGCTTTAGAAAAAATTTCGACTGAATTATTAAATATGGAAATGGAAGATTTTTATAATATTCTTGAAACTCATAAAAATGGGGTATATGCTCAAACTTTAAAAAGTATTGATTTTTTATTAACAGAAAATATTTATGAACTTCACAAAACAAATATTTCTGTTTGTTTTGAAATTCCGAAAATTGATTTCAAAATAGACGAAAATTTTTATGAAACTATTCAAACTAAAGAAATTAAAATAGAAAAAAGAACTTTAGATATTAAGGATAATCAATGGTTGAGTCAAGCAGCATAATTTCAAGTTTTAAATTTATTTCATATAAAGTAGATAATTTTAAATTTGAAATGGCAAAACATGTGTCATTATTAGGTTTTTCTGGAAATACAAAAAGTGATGACTGGGAAATAAATTTAAGTATTAATCAACCAACATATTTAAAAAAAAATAATTTATACATTGGCAGTATAAATTGTAAGATTGTACTTTTATCAGATAACAACCCTGTTGTTAATTTAGAAACAAGTATTTCTGGATTATTTCAATCTGATTGCCAATTAGATAAAACAGTTGAAGAAAATTTAGTTAAATATCAAATTCCAACTATTTTATTTCCGTATTTAAGAAGTACAGTAACAAATTTTATTGCAAATTCAGGATTTGGTAGTTTTATATTCCCATTAATTAATGTAGTAGAATTATCAAAAAAAACACTAAAAGATATTGAAATAAATGTAGTAGAATAAAAAGAATAACCATCTTTATTTCTTTTTTTATCCTTTCATTAAAATATTCTAACCACAAAATTCCAAAAATCGATTAATTTTTTAAAAAAAATATTTTCAAATTTTAAATAATTATTATATAATTTACTATTAAGATAAGATTAAAGGAAGTTTATGACAGTTGCAGAATTAAGAAATTCTATTAATAAGGGAAAAATTGAAAACATTTATCTATTAGCAGGTCCAGAGGTTGGAGAAAAAAATGAAATCCTATCTTTAATAGAAAAAAAAATTTTTGGTAGTGAAGAACCGACAAAATATACATTCTATATTGGTAATGAATTTGAACTTGAAGAACTCAATGATACTGTTAGTGCAAACCTCCTATTTTCTACAAAAAAACTCATAATCATAAAAAATATCGAGTTAGTCAACAAAACAATAATTAAATCAATAGAAAACTTCGTTATTCCGAAGAAATTGAGAGATTTTGATAATAAACTAAACGAAGAGAAAAGAAAATTAATTCTTTCATACTATAAAGCTGATGGTACAGATTATATTCTAAAAGAAAGTTTGAAAGAAGCAGACATTAAAAAACTCACTTCTCTTTGTTACGAAGCTGGGATAAAAGGCATTGATGATAGTACTTATTTAATTATGTTAAATGAAACTACTGATAAAATACCCGCAGGGTTGACAAATCTTTTAACTCAAAATCAAAATATAATTTTTTGGGAAATGTTTGATAATCAAAAACCTCAATGGATAAGAGCAGAATTTAAAAAACACAATCTTTTTATTGATGATGATGCCATTCAATTTATAATAAATACAGTCGAAAATAACAAACAACAACTTGAAGGCGAAATCCAAAAAATAGCGACATCTTTTGATAGTCTAAAAAAAGTAGACAAAAATGTTGTAACCAAAGAAATAATAGAAGAATTTTTATACCATTCTAAAGATGAATCTCCTTTTACTCTATACAGTGCCATACTCGAAAAAAAAATGGGACATGCGTTGGATATTCTTGAAAAAGTTTTTTATACAGACGAGGACGGTATTCTTGGCGGACTTTTGTATTCTCATAGAAGATTTTTAAAAACTCTGGATTTATATGAGAATCAAAACAAAAATCCAGATGAAATTTTTTCGGCTATGTTTATAACTCTTAAAAGAGCAAAAGATGAATTTAACGCTGGTTTCAAAAATTATAGTTTCACAGAAGCC
Source organism: Spirochaetes bacterium GWB1_27_13 (assembly GCA_001829125.1). Taxonomy (GTDB): domain Bacteria; phylum Spirochaetota; class GWE2-31-10; order GWE2-31-10; family MWDO01; genus GWC1-27-15. Next base: position 11,198 of record MIAN01000243.1, read on the forward strand.
TCGTTTGCCTTTTATTACTTATCAGAACTTGATTATTACCTAAAAATTTTACCTTCAGAACTTAAACTTGTTAAATTACAAGAATTTATTGTAAATTATATAGCAGGAAATACTGGCAATTCTTTTTTACAAGGCGATCTTCAATATTTCCAAATTTAATAGGAGAATGTTATGACAGAAGATATACAAATAATTGATACAAACTCAGAAAATATTCTCAAATATGGAGTTTGTGGCTATAAAAACATAAAAAAACCGGGATTTCCTGAAAAATTTGACTGGATAAAGAAAAATGAGTCTTTAGGACTAAGAATTAAAACTTTATATTCACAAAATGACGGAACTCAAGGTATGATAGAATATTTACCCGGCGAATTTTGTTATCGTCCAGTTGATGCTTCTGGATATATGTTTATCCATTGTATTTTTGTTGGTTTTAAGAATGCTTACAAAAATAAAGGGTACGCCTCTCTTTTAATAGAAGAATGCGTAAAAGATGCAAAATCGAATAATCTAAACGGCGTTGCAGTAGTTACCCGTGAAGGTTCTTTTATGGTTGGTAAACAATTATTTATAAAAAATGGTTTTGAGAAAGTAGACGAAGCACTGCCAGATTTTGAGTTATATGTAAAAAAACTAAATAAAGAAGCAAAAAACCCCAAATTTAATGATTTATCAAAAAATCTAACTAAATATAGTGATGGTTTAACCATAATTAGAGCAAATCAATGTCCTTATTCTATAAAAAATGTTAGTGAGATAGTAGAAACTGCAAAGAAAGACTTTGGCATTACCCCAACAGTTATAAATTTAGAAAGTTACAAAGATGCTCAAGAAAACCCTTGTGCATTCGGAACTTTTTGTATAATTTATAATGGTGAAATAGTGTCATATCATCCAATAAGTAATACAAGATTTGTTAATATTATGAATAAAATAATAAAAAAATGAATTTTTAATCAAAAGGTGATATGAAATTATCTAAATTTATTAAATTATAATCTTTTTTAGATATAATTGGTTTATCCACATCCCAATTGTAGCCAAAAGAATCCCATTTTATACCGCTATCATATTGTTGGTAGAATGGAGTTGAACTGAAATAACCAACGATTGTATTTTGCTGTAAAGATAAAAACCCGTGAGCAAAGCCAGTTGGGATATAAATTGCTTTGTTATCATCTGTCATTTCTAAGGCTACAAATTGTCCATAAGTTAGTGATGATCTTCGTAAGTCAAGTATCACATCAATAATTTTACCTTTAATAACGAAAATAAGCTTAGTTTGGTTTATAGGAGGAGT
>MIAN01000244.1 GCA_001829125.1 Spirochaetes bacterium GWB1_27_13
GGTCTTTTTTTAGTAATTCTAAAAATAATTTTTCTGCTTCCAAAAATTTTTGTTCTTTATAGAATATTTTTGCTTTTTTTGCTAAAAAATTTATATTTTGTGTCTTATTTAGATATTTATCAATTAATATAAGTGCAAAATCAAGCCCATTCTTCTTATAATACTCATCTATTTCTTTTAAATAAGAATAAATTAAATTTTCTTCAAAAACCATTGCTTTATTTAAGTATCTTTCTGTCTCTCCTTGATGCCTATCCAAATCTTCTGCAAATCCATAAAAGAAAGTAGGATATAATTCTGTTTTATCAACAGGACTTTCTTCTTTTAATAATATTGATCTGTAATGAAGAAATTTTGGTTCGTTTCGTGCAGTTTGGACAACCTCTATAAGTGTTGGAGCAACAACTAAAGAGTCAATATCACATTTATATCTAAAATTACCAAGATTAAAATAACCAGTCTCTGTGATGCTAAATTTATAATTTGCATATCCAAACATTTTAATTTTTGTTTTATTAACAGAATACGTTCCAGTCCAATATGCAAATCTATATTCTCCAAGAGGTAAATTGTCGTAGTATAAAATATTTTCAGGGTCAGTTTTTAACTGGTAAACTTTAAAAGTATTAAGATTTTGAACAAAAAAAGCGTCTGGTACAATAGTCTCTGCTCTAATATAAAAAATAAATTTAAGTACAATGTTTGCACTGATAAAAGATGGTTTAAATGATTCTTCCATTTTTTGAGAAATAGATTTACAACTAAAAAACAACATAAAAACAAACAAAGCAAAAATAATTTTTTTCATCTTTAAAATATCCTATTCTTTTTCTTTTTTAAAAATATATCCACAAAAAACGCCAACTAACACTCCAAAAAGATGTCCTTCCCATGAGACTCCTTTTTGAGTAGGGAGTATTCCATAAATAAGCCCACCATAAAACAAAAATATAGCAATTGAGATTAAAATTGATTTAACATCTCTTCTAAAAATTCCACTCGAAAAAAGAAAACCTGCAAGTCCATAAATAAGTCCACTTGCTCCAATATGGTAAGCATTTCTACCAAAAAGCCAAACTAAAAAACCACCCAAAATTATTATTATAATTATCACGGGTACGGAGTTCTTTTTGTAGAATGTTAAAACTAAGAGGAGTAAAATAAAAAGTGGTATCGTATTTGCAATAATATGAGCAATACTTCCGTGTAAAAAAGGGCTTGCTAATATACCAATTAAGCCTTCCATTTTACGAGGAATTATTCCAAAAATAGTAAAATCAATTGGAATAACAATATCAACTATAAAAACGATCCACATCGTCAAAACAAAAAATAATGCAATTTTTAAATTTCTTATCATGGTCTAATTATACTCAAAAAAAATAAAATTGTCATCTATTGGTTTTATTTTTTACAAGTAATTTAATATTAGGATTAATTTTATATATATAAAGTTGCTTTTGTTATATTTCATTTAATTTTAAATAAAAATATTAAAAAAAGTATTGGAAAAAAATAAAAAAAATTGCTATTATTACATAAAATCGAAAGCCCATAGGAGAGAATTATGATACAACAATTTATACAAAAAGCAGAAGTATTAATCGAGTCATTGCCATATATAAAATCTTTTAGTTCAAAGACATTTGTTATTAAATATGGTGGCTCTACAATGGAAGAGTCTATAAAAAGGGATATAGTGCATGATATTATTCTTTTAAAATATATTGGTATAAATCCAGTTATTGTTCATGGTGGCGGACCAGAAATAACTGCTTATTTAAATAAATTAAACTTAAAATCAGAATTTGTTAATGGTCTAAGAGTTACTGATAAAGCTACTATGGAAGTTGTACAGATGGTTTTGGTTGGTAAAGTTAATCAAGAAGTTGTTAGTATGATTAATCTCTACGGTGGAAAAGCAGTAGGATTAACAGGTAAAGATGGAAATATAATAGTTTCAAAAAAACGTCTTCCAGAAACAATCTATGATACAGAAGGAAAAACAGAAAAATTAGTTGATCTTGGTTTTGTTGGTGAAATAGAAAGAATCGATCCAAAATTGATTATTGGACTTTGTGAACATGGTTATATTCCAGTTATATCTCCAATTGGTGTTGGTTTTGATGGAGAAAGTTACAATATCAATGCAGATGATGTTGCAAGTGCAGTTGCTCAATCATTAAAGGCAGAAAAATTAATAATGCTAACTGATGTTGATGGAATTTATGAAGTAGCTGGAAACCCTGCTACAAAAATTACATCTTTAACAATAAATAAAGCTCAACAAATGATAGCAAATAGTCAAATTACTGGTGGGATGATACCAAAAGTTAGGGCTTGTATAGACGCTGTTTCTAATGGTGTAAAACGAACACATATTATCGATGGAAAAGAACGGCATTCAATATTACTTGAAATTTTTACAGACAAAGGTATTGGAACAATGGTTATTGAAGATTAATAGCTGTCCTATATGGGGAAAGGTATAGATACCCTCAGTTATTACTCGGTTTTTAAAAAGAGGACTTTTAGCACGAAGGAAACACTAAGTTTCGTGAAGATTTAATTGAAAAAATGTATTTTTTATAATGTTAATCGTTCAGATTGTCATTATATACCTGAAACATTTCACTATATTTCTTCCTGAACTTCGTCTCCTTAGTGGCGACATTTCCCTCTAAAATCAAAACTGAGTAACTTGTCAGGGTAGATACTCTTTGTTTCCTCCATATATATTATGGATTCTTTAGGAGAAAATTATGAGCGTAAAAGAAGATTATCAAAATTATATTTTAAATACATACAATAGATTCCCTATTACTTTTGTAAAAGGTAAGGGCGTATATCTTTATACAGATGATGGCAAAGAGATTCTTGATATGGCATCAGGTATTGCTGTGTCTGCGATAGGTCATAGTAATAGAGATTTTGTTAGGGCAATAAAATCTCAAGCAGAAAATTTGGTACACACGAGCAATTTGTTTTATACTATTCCACAATTAGAGCTTGCAAAAAAATTGGTAGAAAACTCGATTTTTCAAAAAGTATTTTTTTGTAACTCTGGTGCTGAGGCTAATGAAGGTGCGATAAAACTTGCACGTAAATTTGGCAAAAGTATTAGTCCAGAGAAATACCAGATTATTACAATGAAAAATTCTTTCCATGGAAGAACTATAACTACTCTTTCTGCAACTGGACAAACTAAATACCAAAAAGGCTTTGAGCCATTGACTCCGGGTTTTAGTTATGTTGAGCTAAATAATGAAGACGAGTTAAGAAATGCTATAAACGAGAATACTGCGGCTATTATGATAGAGGTAGTGCAAGGTGAAGGTGGAATTAAACTTGCAACCCAAAATTATCTTAAACTTGTAAGAGAGTTATGCGATAAATATAATGTTTTACTTATTTTTGATGAAATACAAACAGGTATTGGTAGAACAGGTAAACTTTTTGGCTACGAACACTTTTTACCAGTAGAACCAGACATTATTACTTTAGCAAAAGGGCTTGGTGGTGGTATGCCTTTGGGAGCATTCTTACTTAAAGATAAGATTTCTCAATTTTTGCAACCAGGCGAACACGCATCTACTTTTGGTGGAAACCTTGTTTGTACAGCTGGTGCTTTGGCTGTTTTAAATATCATTCTAAAAAATAAACTTACTGAGAATGCTAATAAAATGGGTGAGTATTTCAGGAAACAAATGAATAAATTGAAGAAAAAATATTCTACCATAAAAGAAGTTAGAGGTCTTGGTTTATTAAATGGAATAGAGCTAACTTTTCCTGCTCGTGATATGATAAATCAATTAATAGAAAATAATATTGTTGCAATTGGGGCTGGTGAAAATGTGGTAAGGTTTATTCCACCATTAATTATAACAAAAAAACAGATTGATATAGTTGTTAAGGTTTGTGAAAAAATTTTAAAAGAAAGGAACTGATTTTGAAAAATAAGACTAAGGCTTATCTTGTTTTAGAAGATGGCTCTATTTATGAAGGATATTCTTTTGGTCACCCAGACTATGTAGAAGGTGAAGTTGTATTTAATACTGGTATTACTGGTTATCAGGAAGTATTAACAGACCCTTCTTATGCAGGACAAATTGTTGTTATGACTTATCCTCAAATTGGTAACTATGGTACTATAAAAGAAGATTCCGAATCAACAGGTATTCAAGTAAGAGGGTTTGTTGTAAGAGAACATTGTAATTTTCCTAATAATTTTAGAAGTTCTGAGACAGTAAGCGATTATTTAAATGAATATAAAATCTCTGGGATTGAAGGTGTTGATACTCGTGCCATAACAAAAAAATTAAGAAATTATGGTACAATGAAAGGTTTTATAACGACCACAAGACTTCCAGACAAAAAGATGACAGAACTTGCAAAAAATGCAGAGGATATATCAAAAATTGACCTTGTTATGGGTGTTACGACAAAAGATGAGTATGTTTTTGATGGAAATGGTCTTCATATAGGTATAATGGATTATGGAATGAAGCTAAATATGGCTAGACTTTTTAATCAAATGGGTCATAAAGTAACAGTATTTCCAGCTGGCAAGAGTAAAGAAGAAATTATTTCCAAAAAAATAGATTTGCTCTTTTTGTCAAATGGACCAGGTGATCCTCAGATGGCAACTTATGCGATACAACTTGTAAAAGATATGGCGGGTAAAATCCCTATTGCAGGAATTTGTCTTGGTCATCAGATAATAGGGCTTGGAATTGGAGCTGAGACTTATAAGTTAAAATTTGGTCATAGAGGCGGTAATCATCCTGTAAAAAATTTGATTACAAATAAAGTTGTTATTACAACGCAAAATCATGGTTATGCAGTCTTCGAAAAATCATTACCAAAAGGAGTTGAAGTAACACACTTAAACCTTAATGATTTTACTGTGGAAGGTTTTAGAGACGAAAAACGAAAAATCTACTGTGTTCAATACCATCCAGAGGCATCGCCTGGACCTATGGATTCTTACAATATTTTTAATGAATTTATAGAATTAGTTAAATAAATTAAAAGACGCAATAAAATGCGTCTTTTTTTTATCAACAAACGAAAGGGGTAAACCCAAGAGTCATTTTTAGCGATATTTATTAAAATACTTAGAAATTTAAAATTTTGGTGAATATATCATCTAAAATAAAATTTATTTCTAAAATTCTCGTTTTTTCTTAATTTATATTGACTATTCTTATAATTATATTTAATATTAATATAAATATTAAATTTATAATAATTGTAGATATTATAAAATTGAGACGTATTTTTTAATCGAGTTTCAAGAGATTAAATTATGAGATTTATAATTATATTGTATCTTAATCTTTTTTTATCATTTTTTCTGTATCCAAAGACTGATGTTATATTACAACTAAGATGTGATAATGGATTTCAATTTGTAGGACATTATGAAGAAGAAGGGTTAAATGTAATTATCAAGGAAGCACTTCTAATGGATGGTAAAATTTTATGTGCAACAAAAGAAGTTTGTGAAGGTCGAGATAATTTTTGCGTTGGTGCAACAGGGATTTTGATTGCAGATGAGACTGTAAGAATATTAATGATAATCTTAGCAATAATATTTTTTATGATGATGTTATTCTTATTATGGTTTATTTCACTAAAGAATGTTGTTAAGTATAAAACTAAAGAAATAAATAATAAAAATATTGAACTTGGATTAAAAATAGAGGCACTTAATAATTCGGAAATAATTATAAAAAAATCTCTTGAAGAAAAAGAAATATTATTAAAAGAAATTCATCATAGAGTAAAAAATAATTTACAAATAATCTCAAGTTTAATAAAACTTCAATTGTTAGATATAAAAGAAGATAATAAAGATCATAATAAATTATTAGACACAGCAAGTCGGATTGAAACTATTGCTTCTATACATGAACAATTATATCAAAGCGAAAATCTAAAAGAAATAAATATGAAAAGGCATATAGAAAATATTTTTTTTTCATTAAAAGATGTTTTATCGATTAATAATTCAGATATTAATCTAAAAATAAATTGTGAAAATATATTTTTAACGATTGAATATGCACTACCATTAGGATTAATAATTAGTGAGTTTTTAACAAATTCATTTAAACATGGTTTCAAAAATAATAATATGGGGCAAATATTTATTAGTGCAGAAAGAAATGACAATTTATTTAAATTTGTTCTTGAAAATAATGGAGTTAGTTTTCCAAATGACATAAACTTTGATACTGCAAAAACTTTAGGTTTAACATTAATAAAGTCATTATCATCTCAGATTCATGGAAATTTAGAAATGATTAATAGTGATAAAGGTCTTAAATATATATTAGAATTTTTAGTGAAAAATAGTATGGTAAAACAGAATGAAAAATAGAATTCTTGTTGTCGAAGATGAAATAATAAATGCTATCTTGCTTCAAAAGTTATTAGAAAAAGAATATGCAGATACAATCTGTAAAATTGTTGCAACAGGCGAAGAGGCAATAGATGAGATATTGTTACATCATTATAAATTAATAATTATGGATATTATTTTAGCAGGAGAATTAAACGGTATCGAAACAGTGCATATAATTCAAGAAAAATATAATATTAATATACCCGTTATTTATTTAACAGCATCAAGTGAACGATCTACTTTTTTAAAAGCAAAAGAAACTAAAATGATAGATTATATAAATAAACCTTTTAATGATTTCAAATTAAATAAAGCTCTAAAAAAAGGTTTGGGTAGTCAATAAAATCGCTAATATTTTTTTATTTTATTAATTATTTTATATATTAAATAACTTAAATAACTATTCTTTTTATAAATTTCTTGACTTTTGGAGAGATGTGAATTATAAATTTTTATATCAGCTATATATGTAAAGATTCAAATAAAAAAAGTATATATATAAATTCAGTAACATAGCTATTATAAAATTTTAAAAAATAGATTGGATTATTTTTATGGATGAATTTACTAAATTAATATTTTTTTATTATTCTAATAATATCGATTGTAAGGATATAGAGACTGAGATTTTCACAGAAAAAAGAGAAAAAATTAATTTTTTTCTTTTTCACAATAGAGATTTGCATTTTAGTAAATCTGAGATTTTTAAGAAAACCTTAATAAAAAAATTTGAATCCATTCCAGCCGAATTTCAAATGTTAGAAAATGAATTAATCATGTTTAAAAGTATCCCAAATTTTAAATCAGAAGACTTGGATAAACTCGTAGATGAAGAATATGCTGATTATATAAATAAAATTAATTATAGGATAGAATGTATTTTTCAAACATTTTCATTATTTTTGGGACTCTATAAAGAAAAAAATATATTTTTTATTTTTCCACTACAATTATTCACACAATTTGAAAAACATATAGATGAATATGGTATAAAATTAAAAAAAATAGATGAATTAAATAATATGATAAAACAATACGATATTGTAAACACGATAAATTATTATATTAGAAAAGATATTTCTCAAAACACAGACGAGTTACTTAAAGAAAATAATATCGTAAGTCTGTATAAGATAGAATCTTAAAAAGAGGGATCAAATGGCAAAAATACTACCAGTTGCTTCTGGTAAAGGTGGGGTAGGAAAATCATTTTTTGTTGCGAATTTAAGTGTAATACTTTCTGAAATGGGGCAAAA
>MIAN01000245.1 GCA_001829125.1 Spirochaetes bacterium GWB1_27_13
GTACAAGCGAGTCTCAAGTTAAACAATCAAATGATTTTAAAAATAAAAATTTAAAAACTGTTGAAAAAACTCCAATACATCAAGAAAATATAAAAAAAGAAGAAAAAAATATAAATTTAGATAAAATAGAAAAAGATACTCCTAAAGAGGATAAAATCATACAAAAAGAAGAAAATATTACTGATAAAAAACAAATTATAGAAGAAAAAGAAGACTTGGTTAATAAAAACCAAGATACAGAAGAAAAAAATAACGCTGATAAAAATCAAATTATGGAAGAAGATATAGTTGATAAAAATCAAATTATAGAAAAAAAAGAAGATATTGAAAAAGAAAATGTTATTGAAGAAGATTTATTAACAGATGAAGAATATTCTGCTCTAATTGAGAAGGAGATAATAGAAAAAGAAAATATTTTATCCAAAATAGATGAAGAAAATCAATTAGAAGAAGTTATAGATAAAAAAGAGCCAGATATTAAAGAAGAAATCGTTGAAGTAAAAGAATTATTTACACTTGGCGAACAAGTTTTATTTAGAGAGAAAGAAGATTTGCTTTCTACCAAAAAGTATAATAAATTTTCTGTTTTTTATAATGAGAAAACTAATTTTGTTGATGAAGCTGAACATTTTGGAGAAGAAATTTTTTATGACTTTAGATTTAAAGTAGAATCTGTAACTAACAATACTGTAACTTGTGCAACAAAAATTAATTTGTTACTTGATGAAGTTGTTAATATAAAAGATGTAAAATTAAAAACTGTAAAAATTATTTATAATACTGACACAAAAGAATATTTAGTGAGTTTTGTTCCTTACGAGCAAATAAATTTAACTGACATTTTTATAGCAAAACAAGAAATTATTGCAGAAAAAAAAGCAATTGTTTTTGGTAATCCAGATGCAATAATCGAAAAAATGATTAGTCATAACAAAAATTCACAGTCAATAAGATCGTTAGCATGGGAAAAAGCGACAATTTTGGAAATAAAAGATAATAGATTTAATTTATTAACATCTAATCCATTGATCTTGGATACAATAATAGAAATCAGAAAAGATCACAAAACTTTGCAGTATAAAGTCTCAAAATGCCAAAAAACTAACGATGGATTTGTGAGTGTTGTAGGTTGAACTCATACTCTTTGTTTTTAGATATACTGAACAAACTAAATGCTAAATAAATCTTAATCATAGCGAAAACCAGTTATAGTTGGTATAATATAGATTTCTAAAAAGCAAAACTTTTTTACACATCAGTTAAACAAGGAGATACGATACCTCTGAAGAAGATACAGAAAATTGTTTTGCAAAAAATAAAATTCAACCCAATATAAACTTAATCATTGAAAAATAATAAAATATATGTTACAAAAAAACTATACTCTTTAAAGGATATAAATTTGAATAAAAATAAAAATCTGCATATTTCGTTTTTTTTAACAGCGATAATAGTATTAATGTATATTATGTTTCTTATTAGCGGAGAAGCCTTTGCAAAATTGTTTATCTTAAAATCAAGCGACATTACATTAATTTTGCCATGGCAGTTTGTAACTTATGCACTTTTATTTAACTCTCATCCTATATTCTTTTTCTTTGCAATACTTTTGTTTTTTTCGTTTTCTAATGTTTTGGAAGATTTGTGGGGAAGTTTTCATTTTTTAATATATGTAATTATTATTATTCTATCAAAGAGTATATCATCTTTTCTTTTTGGTCCACTTCCTATTTATGGAAGCGAATCTTTATACCTATGTATTATGGTTGCATTTGGCTTTAATTATCCTCAAGAAAGAATATTTTTATTTGGCATTATTCCGATAAGAGTAAAAACTTTGGCAATAATTTCTATGGCAATTGCCCCAATAGGAATAATAGTTACTCTATTCTACACTGTAAATAAATCCATAGATGCTGGCGGACTTATTCCTCTCAATCTTTGGCAATCTGTTATTATTACAGGAATTTTTAGTTACATCGCAATTCTTATATACTTCAAAAAAATATTTGGCAAACCTAAAATAATAGAAGTTGTTAATAACAAAATAAAAAATGCTAAAGAAGAAATAGATAAAGAAATAAAAGAAAAGGAAAATAAAAAATACCTTGATATATACAATAAAATAAAAGAAGGTCAAAAACTTACAAAAGAGGAAGAAGAACTATTTTCTGTAATCAAATCAAACGATGCCCATCTTTGTGATATTATAGATTTTGACGAAAAAGATACATACTGCATAATCTGCGACAAATATGGACACTGCATAAAAAGAAAAGTAGAGTTGTAGACTAAATATTAATCTGTAACCAAATTAAAATTTTATGATAACCACTAAAATAAAAAAAACTCTTTCCCCAAAATTAAAAAAAAATTTTAGGAGACAAAAATGATAATAGACTTTCATACACACACATTTCCAGATAATATTGCACAAAAAGCAATTGATGACCTAAAAAAATTAAGTGATTTTTCTGTTTATGCTGATGGCAGAGAATCGAGCCTCATTGAAAACCTAAAAAAAGGTGAAGTTGACTATGCTGTTGTTTTACCAGTTTCTACAAAAGCAAGTCAAGTTGAGTCAATAAATAGATACAATGTAGAAAAAAATATTCCAAATATATTCTTTATAGGAGCAATGCACCCAGATTTCCCAGATTTTGAGAAAGAATTGAGTTTTTTATCTTCAAATGGCATAAAAGGCATAAAATTACATCCAGAATTTCAAGATTTTAAACCAGATGATAAAAAATATTACCCAATGTATGAAGCCTTAATTTCTTTCGATATGTTTGTACTTTTTCATTCTGGTAAAGAAGAATTTTTAAAACGCCTTGTCCCAAATGGTCATCCCAAAAATTTTTATGCTCTACAAAAACAATTTCCAACTCTTAAAATCGTCGTTGCTCACTGTGGAGGTCATGCGATGTATGATGAAATGGAAGAGTTTCTACTCGGCAAAAATATCTACTTTGATTTATCTTACGAACTTCCCTTTGTTGATGAGCAAAAAATATTAAAATTGTTTAATAAACATTCAAAAGACTTGATTCTTTATGGCTCAGATTATCCATGGCAACCTCTTCAGGAATATCATAATTATTTTAATAAATTTAAACTATCTTTGTCAGATAAAGAAAAAATTGAATACAAAAACGCATTGGAATTGTTGGGGAAAAAATAGTTTTTTTGATATTATTGCCTTATTTACAGATAAAAATTTTCCTATTGATGAAATTGGAGCAAATGAATTGGCTGAAGAAATTTTAATAAATAATCCTAAAATTGGTTATCTTACAATTTCTAATGCCCTACAATGGAGATTACAATATACAAGAATAATTGATCAGGCTGGCAAGGTTGACGGAATATTAAAATTGGTGAAAAAAAATACTGAGCAATTATTATTTAATTTTCAACCTACCCCATCTAATTCTCTAACAGAAAAAATAATTGCTCTTTGATTAGTAAAAACAAAAAAATATTATTTCTCAAAAAATTTAATTACGCTCTCAGTAACCTTTTTTAGATCATCTTTAGCAATATTGTAATACATTGGAAGTCTTAATAATCTATCGCTTTCTTTTGTTGTATATGTATCTTCTCCATAAAATCTTCCATATTTTTGACCTGCAGGTGAGCTATGTAGAGGAACATAATGGAATACGCTTGAAATTTCGTTTTTCTTTAAATATTCTATTAATTTTGTTCTTTCTGCAAGGTCTTTTACTTTTAGATAAAACATGTGGGCATTATGTTCGCATTCTGTTGGTATTGTTGGCAACTCTAAAAAACCTCTATCCTTTAAGTCTTTTAGGCTCTGATAATAAAAATCCCAACTTGCAAGTCTATTTTTATTAATTTCTTCTGCCACTTCGAGCTCAGCAAAAAGATAAGAAGCATTAAGTTCGCTTGGTAAAAAGGAAGAGCCTATGTCAACCCATGTGTATTTGTCAACCTGCCCTCTAAAAAATCTTGCTCTGTTTGTGCCTTTTTCTCTAACAATTTCTGCTCGCTCAATAAACTGCTCGTCGTTTACTATTAAAGCCCCACCTTCACCAGAAGAATAATTTTTTGTCTCATGAAAACTAAAAGCCCCAAGATGTCCAATTGTTCCAAGAAATTTGCCTTTGTATTTTGCAATCACTCCTTGTGCCGCATCTTCTACAACAAATAAATTGTGTTTTTTTGCAATTGCTAAAATAGTGTCCATTTCACAGCCAACTCCAGCATAATGAACTGGAACTATTGCCTTTGTCTTTTTTGTAATTGCACCTTCAATTAATTTTTCATCTATATTTAATGTGTCAGGTCTGATATCAACAAAAACAATTTTTGCACCTCTTAATACAAAAGCATTCGCAGTAGAAACAAAAGTATAAGAAGGCATAATAACTTCATCTCCTTCTTTTATATCAAGAAGAATAGCCATCATATCTAATGCGTGAGTACCCGATGTCGTAAGAAGAGCCTTTTTACAATTGAAATTTTCTTCAAACCACTTGTGACATTTTTTAGTAAATTCTCCGTCCCCGCAGAGTTTGTTATTTTCTATCGCTTTTTTTATATATTCTAATTCTTTACCAACAAAAGGAGGCTTATTAAAAGGAATCATCCGTTTCTCCCAAAATTAAAATGTGTTCACCCTATATGGTAGAATAATATACTTAAAATGTTTTAAATGGTCAATCTTTTTTTATTTGAAACAGATTTTTGCTGAGTTTTATTAAGGCTATGACTGTAAGGTGTTTTTATTGTTATTTTTGAGGAACATTTGTTAATTATAAACTTATTCATGATTTCCAACATCAATTGGTATAATAATTTCATCTTCAATAATAAAATCAAGTTTAATTCGATAACTTAAATTTATAGATACAGAGTACAAATTTGATAATTTACCTTTTAGTTGATGCAATCTTAAAGACGGATGATGAGGATTTATTTCTAATAATTTTAATGTTTTTTCATACTGTTTTTCTAAATCTGGATGTTTTTTTAAAAATTTTATTGCTCGTTTTATATAACTTTCAGTATAAATAATTTTAGACATTTTTTATTCTTTTTATATGATCATCAACGCTTTCTTGATAATATTTTCCATTTTTTATATCTTCTTTTGAATCATTTATTGCTTTTTCTAATTCACATTCTCTTAAATAATTGTATTTATCCATATCTATTACAACATATTTATTTTTTCCTCGTACTGTAATTATTAATTCATCATCATTTTTTATTGAATCATCAATTAATGAAACCCCTTTTTTCTTTAAATCATTTGCAGTTATAATACTCATATAATTCCTCTTTATAATATTTATAATAATACTATTTAGAGCATTATTCAATATATTTTTGAATATTATTCTACAAATTTTGACAAACTCAACTCGTTTGATTACAAAATAACTTCCAAACTAATTTTTTCATAGTTTCCTTGATTTCGTCAAAAGAATCTTCAAGTGGTCTAATACCAATTTTAAAGTTTAAAGTTTTCATTTTCTTGTCTTTAAAATAATTGCAGACAATGTCTCTAAGTATTTGAAGTTGTCGTAGCGTATTCACGAAGGCAATTTGGGAGGAGTCGACACTCCGCCATAACTGGCTGTTGAATGCTGAATGCTGAATGCTGAATGCTGAATGCTGAATGCTGAATGCTGAATGCTGAATGCTGAATGCTGAATGCTGAATGCTGAATGCTGAATGCTGAATGCTGAATGCTGAATGCTGAATGCTGAATGCTGAATGCTGAGCCGTGCTGTTATAAACCAAATTTTGAATTATATAAATAATACAATAAATCAGAAAGATGTTTTCCCCAATGACTTTCATAACCAAACATAAAATACCATAATGCATCATTTTCTGATGTATTTTCTAAACACCAAATTACTTCTTTAAAATCATTAATAATATCATTTAAATCATCTATAGGATCGCCTATCAATAATTCAGTATTACTTATATTAACAGAAACATCTTTTGTTACATTATATTGTTGGAACTCAGGAAAATTATTTTGGATATTATTCCATGATTTTTTATTTATCTTTCTATCATAATTATTATAATCTTTTTCGTCAAAAATATAAGTTATTTTAAAAACAAATTGATAAACGTCAAGTAACTGTTTATTTAAAAGATCGTAATTATTTTCAGATGAAATTTTTTCTTCATTCCATTTGATTATATTCAATAATACTTTTTTAAATTCTTGTATGTTCATAATTTTTTACCAAATTTTTATCACGGTTTTGCATCTAATGCTTGCTATAAGTGACGTAAAAAGCGATTTTACAAACATCTCGTCTAATTCAAATAATATCAGAACTCACAAACAACTTCAAGTGAAAATAAGTCGCTTTTTATGTGTTGAGCACGACGGCGAAATCTTTTCCAAACCTCGCGTCGGCCGAGTATCACAGGCTTTTTGTACTCAAAAAGTCGAGACGCAACATTTATCAGCTGTTGTGTGAAGCCACATTTTTAACTTTATTATTCTATAATATAACTTTTACTTTAAAAATAAAATAAATTTCTTTAATTTCATTTACTTCATAAAAAGTTAATAATTTAATTGCATTAATTGTTAATATTGTATCTGCATTTGTTTCATATTTTGTAGATAGCATCACCATTCCATTTATTTCACTAAATCCTGTTTTAAAATTTTTTAATTTCAAGATATCACCAATTTTTATAAATTTATCAAATTGTGGCAAAATTATATTGCCATCTAAATCAAATACTATACTATAATATAATTCTTTTCCATCAATCTGATTATATTCATCTTCAGTTTGGCTTATTATATTATTTTTAATTTTTTTGTTTATAATAGTTCCTCTTCTTTTTAAGAAAAGAGCTGAACTTATATATTTATCAATATTTAAATTGTAATAACTATTAAATTGAATTAAATTATCATAATATATTAAATTCAAAGGATCTATATCAATTGCGATTTTTAAATGATCAATTGCTTTATCCATTTTATTAATTTTAGCATAAGTTATTGCTAAATCTTGTTGATATATTGCATTTTTATTATTCATTTTAACAATTTCTAAAAAATCTGTTATTGCTTCTTCATAATTCCTTTTTAAATCATAAATAACACCACGTTGTCTTAATAAAGTTTCTCTAATATAATTTTTAATTGGCATTTGATTTTTTTCATCTTTTTTATTTAATAATTCAAGAGCTTTATTAATATCTAATAAACTATCATCATATTTTTTTTTATAAAAAAATATGCTACTTCGAGTAGATAATGCGACAACATCATCTGGAAAATCTTTTAAAATTATATTTGCATATTTTAATGATAAATAATCTTGTTGTTTATCATAATAATCTAACATTTTCTTTTTATTTACATTATAATCATCTGTATTATCTAAACTATAAATATTTATAAAAAAAATATTTAAAAATAATAACATAAAAGTAGTTAATTTAGCCATTATATTTTCCTTATATATTTTAAAAATGTAGTTTCACACAACGGTTTACGAGTTCAAGAAGTTGCCGACTTGTTTTCAACTCACTTTTAATATATCAAAAATTTTCAAATAATATCAATAAATAATCAGTTACTCCAACCAATTGTTAGCAATTTGGATGAAGGCGATAATCCGCCGTAACTGGCTACTGGATGTTGTCTGTAGTCGCTTTTTTTATTTATTAAATTTATTTTCTGTTTTATATTCCAATAATATTTTGTCAATTTTTATTGGCCAATTTGAGCCAAAATACTTATTTAATAATAAGTTTAAATTACTGCCATTTATCAATTCTATTCGTCCATTATTGTTTGACAATTTCTTTGATTGACTTGTAAAATCAGAAGTGCTAACTAAAACACCTTTTGTAGCCTTATTATCCGAAACAACACCTAATAAACTTCTAATAAATTCAATTCCAATATTATTTTTATATTTTTTACATTGAATTAATATTTTTTCTTTTTTTCCAGAATCTTGACAAAATGCATTAATATCAATTCCACCATCATAAGAATCAGATGTCAAACTAGTAGAATAACCCATTTCTTCATATAATTTACAAATAATAATTTCAAATTCTTTTGGTTTTAAATTATATAATGATTCAATATTATTATTTTTATATAAATATTTTGCTCTAATAATTTCCATAGCATCAGATAATCCTGATAATGCATTATCAGGCAAAAATAAACAATTAACAAAAAAATATAAATCTAAAGAATTAATAGCATCATTTGGTAGATCAGGTAAGAAATCTAATATCCATGTTATGCCTTCCCATGTTTGTTCACCTTTGGTAAACAACCGTCTATAATATTCTGTTTCTTTTATCTTATTTATAAAATTATCTTTATCGTGTAAAACATATTTTGCTTGATAATAATCTGATCCATAACTACCCGTATGTACTAATAATTTTCTAAGAATATTTTTAATATAATCATCATTATAATTATTAATATTTTTTATAAAATCTTCTAACATTTTATTGGTTGGGAAACAATTATTCGGAAAAACTTTATTACATTGGCTTGAAAATAACAATCTTAACCATTCATTTAAATCTAATGTATTTCCAAAAATTATATCATCTTTCATAAATTTTTATTCCCAAAAAAGCGATTACAGACAACTACCAATTATACAACTTTCCCACCAACTCAATTATAAAAAATCCTAACAATTTTGTAAACAAAAATCAATCTTCTTTAAATTAGTTAAAATTTCCAGTTCTTACAAAGATATTCTTAATATCCTCAAATCACATTTTCTCAGTGTACTTTATAATAGTCTCTTTTTTTGTGAAATTCTGTGGCTAAAAAAATCTCCCCACCCCGCTATTTATACTCATCTTTAACCCTTTTCACTTCGTCCCTAATTAAAGCGGCTTTTTCAAATTCGAGGTTTTGGGCTGCTTCGAGCATTTGTTTGTTTAGGATTTTGATGTATTCGTCTCTTTCTTTTGGTTCAAAGAAATTAAATTGTTTTTGTAGGAGTTCGATTTCAAGTTTTTCGTCTTTAATTTCGAGTTCTTTTTTTCGTTCGAGAATTGCTTCTATTTTTTTGATGATTGTTTTTGGGGTTATGTTGTGTGTTTCATTGTATTCTTTTTGGATTTTTCGTCTTCTGTTTGTCTCATCAATTGCTGTTTTCATAGCCTCAGACATCTTATCTGCATACATAATTACTCGCCCATTAGAATTTCTTGCAGCCCGTCCAATTATTTGTATCAAAGAAGTTACAGACCTCAAAAATCCAATTTTATCAGCATCGAGTATTGCAACCAAAGACACTTCTGGCAAGTCGAGCCCTTCTCGCAAAAGATTTATTCCAACCAAAACATCAAAATCCCCAGCCCGTAAGCCTTGAAGAATTTCAACTCGTTCTATTGTCTCAATTTCAGAATGCAGATACCTAACTTTGACGCCTTTATCTGCAATGTATTCTGTTAAGTCTTCTGACATCTTTTTTGTTAAAGTTGTAACTAAAACTCGTTCTTTTTTTTGAATAACGACGTTTATTTCATTAAGTAGATCATCCATTTGCCCCTCAGATGGTTTAACTGTAATTTCTGGGTCAATAAGCCCTGTTGGTCTAATTAATTGTTCTACAACTGCTTGAGAATTTGCGTTTTCGTACTTGCTTGGTGTTGCAGAAACAAAAATCGCTTGTTTCATAAAGGATTCAAACTCGCTAAAGTATAGTGGTCTATTGTCAAGTGCTGAGGGGAGTCTAAAGCCGTATTCTACTAACGATGTTTTTCTTGCTTTGTCCCCTTCATACATCCCGCCAATTTGTGGAATAGTGACATGGGATTCGTCAATAAAAAGTAAAAAATCATCTGGGAAAAAGTCAATTAATGTCGAAGGTCGTTCACCTTCTTTTCGTCCTGCAAAAAATCTCGAATAATTTTCGATACCTTTACAGTAACCTATTTCTAAGAGCATATCAATATCATACTCAGTTTTTGATTTTAATCTGTGGGCTTCGATGTCTTTTCCTTCGGCTTTTAATTCTTTAATTCGTTCATCAAGTTCTTCTCTTATTAATGGAATAGTTCGTAACACAAGATCGCGATTTGTAACAAAGTGTTTTGCTGGGAATATTGTAATTTTTTCGAGTGGCTCTGTGATTTTGTTATTGAGTAAATCGAGCCTAAAAATGTTATCTATTTCATCACCAAAAAATTCTATCCTAATCCCAGTTTTTGCGTAGGCAGGAAACAAATCAATCGAGTCCCCTTTGACCCTAAAACTCGACCTTTGGATGATATTATCCTCTCTAATATATTGAATCCTCACCAAATCTCTAATAAAATCATCCCTATCGTATCTCATCCCTTTTTTTAGATTGATACTTAACTCTTTATAATTTTCTGGATTACCAAGACCGTAGATGCAAGAAACGGTTGCAACAATTATTACATCTTCTCTTTCCATCAAAGCACTTGTTGCCGCAAGTCTCATCATATCAATTTCTTCATTAATATCTGCATCTTTTTCGATATACAAGTCTTTTGCAGCAACATAGGCTTCGGGTTGATAGTAATCGTAATAGCTAACAAAGTATTCAACAGCATTCTCAGGGAAAAAGTCTTTAAACTCACGATAGAGTTGGGCTGACAAAGTTTTGTTGTGTGAAATGATAAGTGTTGGCTTTTGGACTTTTTCAATAATTTTTGCCATTGTAAAAGTTTTACCAGAGCCTGTAACCCCAAGTAGAGTTTGAAATCTTTTGCCTTCAATAACATTTTTTGAAAGAACTTCTATCGCTTGACTCTGGTCTCCTGCTGGTTCAAATTGTGAGAATGTTTTGAATTTTTTTGTCATTATTATTCCTCTGTTGCTTTTAACGCATTAGTTACACTTTCACTACTTAAAGTGTAATTCATTGAATCTATATATCTATCGATCTTTTTTTGGTTGATTTTATATTTTTTTAGAATGTTTTGTATGTTTGCTATATAGTTTTTGGTTTCGCGATTATGTTCTTCTATCAATTTTTTATCGACTTCAAGATATTTAACTTTAACATATTTATCTTTTATGTTAGTATTTTGTAAAACAAGATTTTGTAACTCCAAAAGATTTTTATATTGATCGCTAGTTTTATCTGGATGATAAAAAACTTGTTGATTCAACTGTTGATAAAATCCATCAGGCAAAGGATAATCATTTTTAATTAACAATTTAAAAAAATCAGTAGAAAAATTATCGCCTAAATAAATATTTCTACTAACAATAATCCCAATATCTTCTTTTGCCAATTGGTTATAATTTTTTTCAAGCCACAAAACGACTTTGTCTTTTTCAATGCAATTATCTATATTTGTTAGAATATAATTTTTAATTTTTTTGTTTGAATTAAACAGTTCTTTAGCTAAAAAACTTTCAAAAATATCATAAGTAAAATTATTTTGAAAAGCAGTTAAAAGTAAAAGTTTTTCGTATTCTTCTTTTAATAAACTGTATTTTTTTATTAATTGTTGTCTAATTTCGTTATTTTCGAGTTTATTTACCAAAAGATAGGAGTATTTAGATATAACAAAAGAATTATTTTTTAGCATGTTTTCCAAAAATTTATTTTCGATTTTTGTACTTTTATCAGAAATTTGGGTTAATAAAACCAATCTCTCGTAATTTATATTCAAATTACTATTTTTTAGTTTTAAAATTGTATCAATTATTTGTTCTTTTTCTTTTTCATTTAGATTAATCTGTAAAAATTTCAAAGATACAGCTACTATTTTATCATCCTTTGAGTTTACCAACTCTTTAATACGAGTATAAATTTTCTTACCTACATCATTATCATCTGTGCTATCAAAATTTATTAGCAAAGGTGAATTAATTAGATTACAGATAGAGTCATAAACTATTTCATTGTTTTTATTAAATAACAAATCATAAAAATCTTCCACACTATACTCTGGTATTTCCACATAAGGATAATTTGTTATATCTCGAGTGTTTTTACAAGACGCCATTAATAATATAACAAAAAATAAAATAAAACAAAAGATTCTAAAAGTTTTCATGTTTTCTCCTTAAAATATAAATATAACCACATATAGAAATAAAACTGACATTCGCGAATGTCGGTTTTAATTACAATTTTTCAACTTCCTCAATTGAAGATATTAATATCAAATTATTATGATTGTCAAAAAATATTGATAATTTAAACAACTCTAATTCCATTATATAATAAAATATTTAATTTGGTAAAAAAAATTAGTAATTTATAGAATTTTAAAAAATAAAAATTTAAATAAAAATAATAAAGAATTGTGGTTTTTTTATAAAAATTAGATTATAATTATTGTATGTTTTATAATATTTATGTTTTTTCAAAAAAAATTATTATACTAACACTTCTTAACTTATTTATTTTAATACCTTTTTATTGTTTGAGCAATAAAAATATATTAATCCTTAATTCTTATAGTCCAAAACTAAGTTGGACAGAAAAAGAAATTGAGGGTTTTACAACAAATATGCCAAATAATATAGATTACATAATAGAGTATATGGATACAAAAAGGATAAATTCAAAAGAATATTTTGAACACCTTAAAGAATTATATTTATTAAAATTTAAAAGCAACAAATTTGATTTAATTTTTTCAACAGATGATGATGCTTTCAACTTTTTACTTTTGCATTCAAAAAAAATTTTTGGTAATACTCCAATAGTTTTTTGTGGTGTTAATAATTTTTCTTTTAACAAAATAAATGGTTTTGATAATATAACTGGGGTTATTGAAGTTTATGACATAAAAGAAACCTTAAACCTTACATTACGTTTACATCCATGCACTAAAAAAGTAGTTGTTATAAATGACAAAACTACGACAGGAATTCTTGTTGGTAATCAATTAAAAAAAATAATACCTGATTTTAAAGACATTCAATTTGATATTTTTGACAACATCTCTTTAAAAGAGGCTCAAGAAGTAGTTTCAAGTCTAAGAAAAGGTACAATAATTTTATTTCTTGTTTTTAATAGAGATAAAAATAATATGTTTTTTTCTTATGAGGACTCAATGAAATTAATTTCAGCATATTCAAAAGTACCAATTTATAGTACATGGGATTTTTATCTTGGTTATGGAGTTGTTGGAGGTTTACAAACAAGCGGTTATTTTCAAGGTAAAAAAGCAACTGAACTTGCCTTAAAAATAATTAAAGAT
>MIAN01000246.1 GCA_001829125.1 Spirochaetes bacterium GWB1_27_13
TATCTCGTAGAATGTGTTTGATTGTGCAAATGCTATATTTGCACTAAAAATTAGAGTTAGTATTAGGGGTAATAGGTATTTTTTCATAAATCCCATCCTTTATTTGTTTTCTTTAATATTTGTAGTGAATAATTCACCACATTTCCACATTATATATACTCATTATATAGTCATTTATATCTATCCCTACAATATATTAGGTTATCCCAACAACATTTTGTAGTATTTGCATTCTCATATTGTAGATTATCATAGTATTTATATACTATTTCTACATTTATTTATATCAACTTCTATATTATATTTATATATCATTACAACATTTTGTAGTATTATTACTCTCGCATTGTATATTATCATACTATTTATAGTGCTTCCCTACAGTGTTTTAATATATTATCTCATTATTTATACCCATCATCAGCATATATTAGGCTGATTTCTACATCAATTTGTAGTCTCCTCTGATAGAAGTAAAAACAATTTGAATACCAATCTGCATAATCCGTGCTAATCCGTGTTATATGTTTACACATCAATCCAATTTTCATATATTAAATTGTCTATATATTGAAAATGACTTTCATTATTAGTTATTAAAATAAAATCATTCTCAATACATATTGCTCCTATAAAAATATCAGCATCCTCAATAATTCTTCCTTTTTCTTTAAGATTAACATATATATTAGCACTAATCTCAAATGTATCTTTATTTATTTCAATAATATCAAATTCATTACATATCTCTTTAAATACTTCTATTTTTTTCTGATTTTTTATACTCAATAAACCTCTCAAGATTTCATAATAAGTTATTACATTAATTATTATTCTGTTGCCTTTATTTATTTCTTTCTTAAGTTTATCATATAAAATATTATTACCTTTCAATAAATAACTTATTATATTAGTATCTAAACAATATTTTTTCATAAATCTAAAACCCTATTTTTTAAAGAAACTCTTTTTTTTAATGTTTCATCAAAATTATTTAATTCATCGTTAGTAATATCAGATAATAACCCATTCATCTTATTCAATGCATCCAATTGACTCATATTATCATTTTCATTTGATAATATGATTAATCTTACTTTATGTTCATTTGAAATCTTTTTTACGATTTCCTCCGGTATCTTAAGATGTCCATCAGAAACAAGTTCTCCATAGCATTCATAATATTCCATAACTCTTTCCTTTCTTAATATTTAACTTATCCACATTTTGAAGAGAGATATTTCCCGTGTTCATCTGTGCCCATCTGTATCCTATACTCGCTTGGCGGGTGTAATCTGTGCTATAATCTCTCCCTAATCCGTGATCATCCGTCTCATCTGTGTTAGTCTGTGTTATATGCTTACTCCCAAGTCTCCCCATTATCAAAAGATTTTTTTAATTTCAATCCATTATTCTTTTTATAAGTAATAAATATAGATTTATTAAAGTTAGCCACACTTATAAATGCAAAATCACCATTATCTGATTTATCCAATTCTTTATAAGTCCATGTATCACCACAATTATTGGATATTGCAACTTTTAAAGATTTACGACCATCATCTGTATAAACTACAAAAACATAATTATCGTATGCAAGACTTTTAATATCAGATCCCGCTGACTTATTTTTATCAACTATCTTAACTTCATATACATAAGAAAGATTATCTTTTCTTAATCTACCAAATTTTACACCACCGCCAGTTGAATTTTCATCTAAATAGGTAAAATAGAGATAACTATTATTGAGAAATAAAGAACATTTCCATCCAATATTTGGAGTATTATCAATAATATATTTTTCTGTTGGAACTTTTTCTTTTACCAATTTTATTTCTGGTCCTGAGCTGGTAGGTAAAGAATAATTTGCTGAATAAGCTATATATACATTTTTACTTTCGTCAATAGCTAAAGAAGGAGAATAATAATGATTTGAATTATCAATTAAAGTTTTATTCCATGTTATACCATTATCTGTTGATTTATAAAGATACACCCAAAACGAACATACTAAAGTAGAATATAAATTATTTCCTTCTGTTTTTAAAGAAATATCTGACATTCCATAACCATAATAAGTAGTTTTTTCAATACTTTTGCTATTCCAAGTGCTTCCATAATCATCCGATACAGCAAGCATTAAATTTCCAAGAGAGTCATCTGTCAGTGACTTTTTATAATACATAATAAATAATTTATTATTGTTTCCTGTAATAACTGGATTTGCTCCATAGGTATCTGGAAAACCTTTATCTATTGTTTTATATGCTTGCCATGTATTTCCAAGGTCTTCAGATTTAAAAAATAATAAACAATTATCAGCATCTGAGCTAGATATCTTATTTAACACAACAAAAATATTAGAATTTTCAACATGAATCGATGGATAAAACCAATTACGATCTTCATTATTAAAGATATACTTTTCAACAGTTGTAGTAGTTGTTGTATTTTCTGTTTTTGTTTCAGGCGTACACCCAATTAACAAAGCCAATAATCCAATAATAACTATTATTGTTATTGAGATTTTACTATTCTTTTGATTCATTCTTTAACTCCTATTTTTTATTTTTCTTCTATTCCCTTAATTGGTGAATAAACATTAGCTCGTATTATATTTGTAAATGTACAGCCAGTTTTATTTAAGTTAATACCTAAATCAAAAGTATTCGCTGTATATGTATTAAAATCAAACTTTATTCCATATATAAGGTTTGTAAATGCTGAGTTTGATATTGTTAGTTTTGTATAACTATTAGAGTAATCATAAATATGAATACCCATAAAACAGTTTTTAAACTCTAAGTTATTTAAAGTAATCGTATCTGGCGGATACAAATAAGATAGCGGAGATATTGCATTTTCAAAATATACTTTGTTAGTACCTGTAAAAGTTAATGTACTTGTATTATTTTCATTTACAAATCCAAACCATTTATAATCATTTCCTTCTGCATTCCCTGTTCCTAAAAATCTTATCTCACTATTAGTAGAATCAATTTTAATTTTTCCACCATTATTTATTATTTTAATTGGCTCATTTTTTGCCTCAAATAAAATAAATGTTATTTTTCCTGCTGTTCCTGATATTACAAGTTCTGGGTCGTTACTATCAAGAGTTATGCTATTTGTAAATATAACATTTCCATTCAATTTATAACTATATGTAGCCAAATCACTTTTAGTATTTATATATATTAAACCAGTAATATTACTATTAGTCATAATACCAGCCAATACATCTGTATTTGTCACATTTCCCCACATATCCTCTGCAATGATACAGCTTGCCTTATCTGGTAAGATAAAAAAACTATTAGTATAACTTGTTACATCACTTGTTAATCTAACCCACCCATTTAGAGAGATTAAAGATGGAAGAGTGCCAAAATGATTTAAAGTCGTTGTACCTGATGGTAAAGAAATATCTTTCATGTATATGTTTTTTATGCTAGTAGATTCTGTTATATTAATATTATAAGCCCCATTTGTACCAGTTTTTGTTATAATTGGTGCTGTAGTATCATTATATAACCAAAAAACATATTCTTCATTTATTGTCTTATCAGTTTTATCTGAAGCTGTTATATTAACTTTGACTATTTCGTACGGTTCTGTATTTGTACTATTTTTTATCAATGTATAAGTAGTTGCTGTTTGACCTAACTTATTATTAATAGTAGGATTATAGTTTGTAGTAATATCTACTTTAAGTCCATCATCTTT
Source organism: Spirochaetes bacterium GWB1_27_13 (assembly GCA_001829125.1). Taxonomy (GTDB): domain Bacteria; phylum Spirochaetota; class GWE2-31-10; order GWE2-31-10; family MWDO01; genus GWC1-27-15. The sequence goes on from MIAN01000246.1 coordinate 3,730, forward strand.
AAGATTATCCTCTATAATCTCTATACTTAATGTTTTTGATTGGTTGAGTAACACCTTATCCGTATATATCTTTATATCAATCAATTCTTTATCAATATTATCTTTATCTTCTATATTATAACTATTTGCAACATCTTTTATAGATACTTTTAATTTAGGAGCATGCTCATCAATAGCCAAATTATCTAAACTATATTCCCCTACATTTCCTACTATATCTTTAACTTTCAGATATATATTAAACTTACCAGTTGTTTCTTTCAAAAAATCAAATGGTACAGTTATTTTTTTATTGCTTGAATAATTTGTTGTATCATAAAGAATATTATATTTTATACCATTACATATAGTTATTAATTTATTTTTATCTATTTCTGACAAATCACTTTTTAATTCGTAATAATTATCAGTTATTAATTGATGATAACATCCCATAACAAAATCTTTATCTAGTTGAGATAAGCCTACCAATAAAACTTTATTAAACATATCAATTGACATTCTACTTATCAATCCATAAGAAATATATAAACTATCAACAAGTATATCCGAAATTTCATCTATTGTTATATTTATACTATCAGTACTCTTATAACATTTTGTTGTATCCACAGTTGAACTAAAAGTAGGAGAGACCTTATCATAATTAAATACAATTTCTTGTGATATTAAGTCTTTTCTATTACCTGCTATATCTCTTACAAATAACTCTTTAATATGAGTTTGTCCCTCATTTAATAATATCTTATTATTTTCAATTTTAAAATTACCCACTTCCTTAAGCCTGATAGGATTTACCATATCTGCCAATCTAACATAAAAGTAGTCTGATATTTCAGTATAAGCCGTATAATTATCAGATAAGGATGTCCACGATACTATTTCTGGGGTATCAGTGCTACCAAAATTAGTTTTTGATGTAACAGTTTCATTTATTGTTGGTGCTGTTGTATCAATTACAAAATATTGTGGTTCAAAACTATATATTTTATTAAATTTATCAACAATACCAAGTACCATCATATATTTACCTTCTATATATTTGCCTTCTGGTGTCGTCATATGAACCTTAGGTATCACAATATTATTTATTCCATCAGGGGAGGTTTTATCATAAGTTGTAGTAATAATTGTTTTGTCAGTTACAATCTCATAATTATTAATAGCTGCATTATACTTATAAAATTGAAGTCCTAATATTTTAACTCCATATTGAGTAAATATTGTAATTTCGTTAAGTTGTTGATGATGAGCAGTATCTATTAAAGAACTATCCTCAATAAATGGCTTATCAAAAATCTCATTGAGATGAGGAAGAGCATCTTTTGCTTTATATAAAGTATAATTACAATATGTACTATTCCATCCATCTTCAAAATATGACCCAACTGTATTATCATGTTTTGTAAAGTCACTTGTAAAAGTTATCGTGAAATATTTTTCCTCTTCCTTCTTTTGGCTATCATTAATATTTATAGGGGTATCCATAAATATATCTTTAGAAATTATAGGAAAAGTTCCAGTATCTTGCACATCTCCCTCATAAACCTTAAAAGTCCCTTTTTTATCTTCATCTACCGTATGAGTCTGGTCATATTGATGCCATCTACTTGTAGTCCAACTAAATACCTTTGATATCCAAGCAAAAGATATTTTTGAATTATATGTCGCATAATATTCTTCATCAATAGGACTACTTGATTTGCGAAGCATTTTATAATGTGCTTCACCCCCAAAATCAATAACTCCTAAACAAATATATTCGTTATTTGCATTATTTATATCATTTGGTACTAATGTTGAATTTTGTATAAAATAATATTGTTGTTCTATATATGATAATCTATTATTTATCATATATTCGTATGGAAATGTAGTGTTAGGATTTTTATCACTACCAAACGTAGTCTTTAATAAACTTTCCATATTAGCTCTTGCATCAGTAGGCAAGTTACTACCAATTCCTTTTGCTTTCCAGTTTATAGGTTCTATTTTTTTAACAGTTGGGATAAGAGATAGAGATATAGTATCATTAGCATTAATCTCAGTACTAGACAAATCTCTTATTAAAACTTCACACTTATTGTCATTATCCCATAATACTATCTTATAGTTTCTTGCTTTATCAAACTCAATCTCATCCTTAGGTGGAGTTACATAAGTTTCCTGTCTACCATAGATTTTAAAATTTACTCCAGATGGAACGGAGACTATCTTTCTTGATACTTTATTATCTGTCAATATTTTAGTATATGTCTCAGAACTAGATGTATAACTAACCTTTTCTGTTAAATAAAATTCTTTTTCAAAACTAATATCATACGATTGTCCCTCAATTAGAGTAACTGTAAGAGGTGCATTACCTGTAGCTAAAGCAACTGTTTCACCACTGCAATAAACATTAACTAAAGCAGGAATAGTAGTACCAGTAGTATTAGTAGCATTAATTGTTGTTGGGATTCTTTTTTTTAGTGTAACCATTATATTTGGATAGCCTTCATAAGCACTAAAACTCGTCTTATATGTCTCATATCCTGTTTTTTCAACTGTAATATCATATTTATCGAGAGTTATGAACTTATATGTATTTAAATCAGCCACTGAATAATATATATTTGTACCACCACTAATTATACTACCATTTGTATCTCTATGTGTTGCTGTTATTTTAATACCAGTAGAAGGAGTTATATTAAAATTAATATTTATCTCTTTAGCCAAATACACAGTTATACTCATATCCTTCTCGGCTGTATAAGCATTTGTTTTGGTAATATATCCATCTTTTGAAAACTTTAAATTAAAGTTTTTATTTTCCAAAAAAGTAGGATTACAAGGAGTTATTCCTAAATCATGATAAGTAAAATCATAAGTATCAGGATACATTACTTCAACTTTTACACCTATTGGAGATGAGTTTATAGGTATTGTAACTAATGACGGAGCTTGCCCCCACAAACTACCCACCCCCAACCCAATCACCACCACAAACACAAATAATAACTTCTTCATTTATAACTCCTATAATACTAAAAAATCTAATAGATTTTACTGGTTTTATTTAATTCTTTTTCTCTTATATGCCTATTTAACACTAATATACAGATTATAATTTATTAATATAGTTTTTTCTAACATATTTTAACTTTATCTTCTATTTATAACATATTTTTTTGTAAAATTAAAACATATTTCTCCCAAATATTAAACTTTCTCTACACTATGAATCTCCCCTAATCCATACTTGATAAAAGCGACACCAGATATTGTCGGTTTTATCATAGCGTAATCCGTGCCTATCTGTATTATCAAAACCCCGTCATTTCTCCTCTTACAATCATATATTTCCCAGACTTATTTAACATATTTAGTTTATTCACTGATATTTTAAAATATATGTATGCCTCAGCATCAGTATTATTATTTATAGGGTAACTTGTTCCAAGAAGTACAGAATTTGTGCTACCGTTATACAAATCTAAATAAGCGTTTGATAGTCCTTCTACATTTACTATACTTATTTGTAAGAATGTTCTTGCACTTAACTTTACTTTATACCAATCAACATCCTCAATTTCATTAACACCTTCTTTTACATAATAAATACTTCCTGTTGTTTCTGTTGTTCCTGTTGTTCCTGTTGTTTTTAATTCTTTTGCATCTGTATTAGTCTCATTAGGTTCGTAAGTATCTTTTGTTATGCTACTAGTTGCACCATAACCATAACTAGACTTAGTTGTTTCATATACATAAAACTTACTACTTACCATATAATAATACATAGTGTTAGCTACTATTCCTGTAT
>MIAN01000247.1 GCA_001829125.1 Spirochaetes bacterium GWB1_27_13
CTATGGGATAAATAATGAGTTTAAAAAAAGATTTACTTACACAATTGTTTGAAGAAAATAAAAATTGTCAGAAATGTAAACTTTCTACAACAAGAAATAAATTTGTTTTTGGTACTGGTAATCCAGATGCAAAAATTATGTTCATAGGTGAAGGACCTGGAAAAGAAGAAGATTTGCAAGGACTTCCTTTTGTTGGAAGGGCAGGTGAACTTTTGACTGCAATAATAGAAAAAGGAATGTTATTAAAAAGAGAAGATGTTTTTATTGCAAATATTGTAAAATGTAGACCAACACTTGATATGGCAGGAACTCGGGACAGACCCCCAGATAGAGAAGAAGTGGAATCATGTAGTTGGATGTTGTTAAAACAAATTGAGGTTATTAACCCAGAGGTGATAATAACACTTGGTAACCCTTCTACCAAGTTTTTACTTAAAACCGATGAGGGTATAACAAAAATTAGAGGTAAGTTTGCAAATTTTAATGGAATTCCAGTGATGCCGACATATCATCCCTCTTATATTCTAAGAAATGGCGGGGCAAACTCTCCTCTAAAAAAAGATGTGTGGGAAGATATTAAACAGGTGTTAAAATTATTAAATATGCCAATTCCATAAAATATAGTTTGGCATTTTGATAATTTTGTTATATACTAGGGATTCTAAATGTTAAATAAATTTTTAAACATAATGATTATAAGTGATTGTTATGATTGACGATTTATAAGATTTTGAATATATATAAAATTATTAATTAAAAAAAATCTTTCTATTGCATTAATTTAAATATTTACTTAATATTATAGTAGAGACTATTTTTAGGATTTGTTATGATTCATACAATATTCGGTACAAAGATCAAAAATACAAGGGTTATTCCGCTGGTTTCAAAAATTATAATAATTTTTATTATATTTATCCTTGTTTCAAATTTTTCGACAAATTATATAAACCTCGTTTTTAATAGAGCAGAGCTTTTGAATTTGGCAAAAGATATTATAATAAAAGATTTGAAGGATTTATATAACTTTTGTAATAATCAGTTTGATATTTACGAATTTAATGGTGATTTAAAGATTTCTATTGAAAGTATTGAAAAAAAGGCTTTAAGTGATTTTAAAAAGAATAAATCAGTGGCTATTGGCGTAAAAGAAGATGGTAGTATCCTATTTCTTTCTTCAAAATTTGAAGGAACAAAAGAATTTTCTGATACAAAAACTCTAAATCATTTTTTAGAAAACTCAAAAGATAATGTAACTGAAGGATTTATAAATTTCAGATTTAATAATGAAGACTATTTTGGTGTTTATAAGCATAATTCTAAGTGGAATGTTTATATCATTAGAGGCGAAGAGTTAAATGAGTTTTATCAGGACTCAAGACGAATTTTTAGGGATGTTTCCTTAATAATAGTCGGAATTACTCTTATTTGTTCTATAATTGGTATATTTTTGATTGGTTTTATATTAAGATTTGTTGGTATCATAACAAAGGCTATTATGACAATGATCCAAGGTCAAAAACTTGAGATGATTGATCTAAAGAATGCTACAAACGATGATATTGCATATTTGGGGATAGCATTCAACTCTCTTTCCAGTACGATAAATAATCTTATGAATATATTTTTGAAATTTGTTAATAAAGACACTGCAAATAAAGCTTATAAAGAAAAAACAATAAGGCTTGAGGGTACAAAAAAAGAATTAGCGATTCTTTTTTCTGATATAAAAAGTTTTACTTATATGACAGAGACTTTGGGAATTGACATTATCAAATTGTTAAATATTCATTACGAAAGTGCGATTCATTATATTTTAATGCATGATGGAATTATTGGTTCTATAATAGGTGATGCTTTGCTTGCTGTATTTGGAAGCTTTGACGAAACAAGAATGGCTAAATCAGTTAGTGCTTTACAAGCAGCTTATGATATTCAAGAAGTAACTGCTGCTCTTAGATATTCGATGCATCGGGTTAGAGAAGAAATAGAAACAAAAAAAGGTAGTCTAACTCCAGAAGAAGAAAAAGTTTTTAAGGCTGTATTAATTGAAGTTGGCGTTGGTATTGATGGTGGCGAAGTTTTTTATGGAAATATAGGTTCTAATGCAAGAATGACAAATACAGTAATAGGTGACAATGTAAACTCTGCATCTCGACTTGAAGGTTTAACTCGTATTTACAAAGTGCCTGTAATTTGTTCACAATTTATTAAAGAAGACTTGGAAAAAACTAATCCAAACCATAATTATTTCTTTTTAGAGCTCGATATAGTTCAAGTTAAAGGAAAGACTGAAGGTAAAAAAATATTCTACCCTATAAAAAAAGAAAAAGTTGATTATGATATGCAAATTAAACTCGATACTTTCTCAAAAGCACTTAAATTATACTATGATGGCGATTGGGAAACTGCTTGTATAAAATTTAAAGAATGTAATTTGCCGTTGGCAGATGTTTTTATTGATAGGACATTAAATTATAAATGCCCTAAAAATTGGAATGGAATATGGACAATGACAAGCAAATAGAGAAAAAACAAAGTCTTACATCTTTATTTTTGAGAGAAAATATAACTGATATTGAAGGTGTTAAACCAGAACTTTATAATCTTGAAGATGAATTTGCTAAGACTAAAAAGAATAAAAACATTCTAATAAAATTAATCATCATCGCTTTTGTTGCCTCTTCTATACTTTTGGCTTTTAGTTTTGCAAAAATAATAGAAAATCGAAGTCAAAAAAAAGGAATAAACATTGCTGTATTTGAAGATACAAATTTAAAAGACCTTTTAAATATTGCAAAAAAGAATGAAAATGATTTGACTAATGCTAAAAAAGAACTATCTGATCTGGAAGTCGAATTAAGGCAAAAAATAGTTGAAATAAAAAGTGATACAGCCAAACAGTTGGAAATTGTTTCAACTGAAAAAGTCTCAGATGAAGAGAAAGCAGAAAAAATAAATCAAATAAAAAGAGTGGAAAATTCAAGAATTTATTCTGTTAGTTATACATATAAAGAAAAAATAGATAGAAAGAAAAAAGAAATTGAAGAATTTCAAAATAAAGTTGATGAATATGACAAAAGACAAATGAATTTGGCTAAAAAGAATGAAGAAATATTAAATAATCAGCAACAATTATTTGATATTGAGATAAATAAAACAAAAGATTATTATGAAAATAAAATTGGTGGAATGATTAAAAATTATAATAACCAAATTAATAGTTTGAAATCTCATCATTCTAAAGTCGTTGGCATATTAAATAATAATTACAAAAAGGAAATAGAAGATTTAGTTTTAAAATATAATCCACTTTTTACAGAAGAATATCTTTTGGATTTAATAAAATTTGATCTATCAGAGGACTTGGTTAATATTTTAAACCTAAACTATTACGATGATCTTCTTAATAATGAAAATCTTTTTTCTGAAAAAGAATTTAATAATTTACGAAAACAAATTGATAGTAGAGATGTTCTTATGAAAAGGATGTATCAAATACCTTATAGTAACTCTGTTCCTGATACACTATATAAAATAGGATATTTTGATAGAAAAATTGTAGAGAGTTACGAACGACTATGGGTGAAAATGAAGGATAATATAAAGCAAAAAAATGCCACAATCGCAAGTCAACAAGAAACGATAAAACAAAATAATGAGACTATTTTGGATTATCAAGAAAAATTAAAAAATAGTGAAAATCTTGTAAAAGAAAAAGAAAATACCATTGCTTCGTATTTAAAATCTTTTGATACTCTCATAAATAGCAAAGGGGACGGAGGAATAATCCTTGATGCGACAGATCAAAAGAATATAAATTTCTATCTGTTATCATCTTTTAAACCAAATAATTTTGAAACTTTTAATGTTTATAGAGATAATGTTAACATTGGTAAAATAATGTTTAAGATAGAAAAAAATTCTTTAAAAGCAGAAGTTGTTAGTGTTCAAAGAAATAAAGAAATTTTGCCTTTTGATAGAATAGTACTAAAAAAATAGTTGTGTTTCGTTAATAACTCTATTTAAACCAAACCAATTAGTAACTATTTTTAACGATATTTATTGGAGTTTTTAATCAAATTCTCTATTTTTTGTATTTACTTCGTGGTTTTCAAATCTTAGTTATCGTTAAAACTAGTTAATAGTTGTATATATGTGATAAAATTTCCCAATTCTACTTCTTGCCTATCACAAAAAGTACTTTATAAGTTGCTGGTATTAGATTTGTATTATTTTGGAATATTTTTATATAATTTTCAAACATTTTCTTCATGATTGAATATTTTACTGTATCTTGTGAAAAACTTGCTGCTCCTATTTGATGGACAGATTTTAAAAATTCTTTTGGGTGTGAGAAATAGAAGACATAGTCTTTTGTGTAAGAATCAATAATTTTAAAACCAATTCTCTCTAAACATTCTTTTATTTCGTCTTCAGAATAAAAACTTAGAGTATGTTTTTTGTAAGGTAGTCTCTCATCAAGATAAGTTTGTTTGAATGCTTTATCAAGCTCAAAAAAAGTTCCATCTATAAAAGTTGAAAATGCTAAAACTCCAGATTTTTCTAAGCTGTTAAAAATTTTAGTAAATGTAGGAAAAATATTTTTAAACCACTGAAAAGTTGCATTGCCAGTAATTAGATCAAATTTATTTTTTAATTGATAATTTTCAAAGTTGGATTCTATAAATTGGATGTTTTGGTGATCAATTAACTCATTTTTGGTTAATTCGAGCATTTTTGGGCTAATGTCGTTTAATATGATGGTCTCTGGTGCTAAATCCAATAATAATTTTGAAAAAAAACCAGTTCCACAACCAATTTCAAATATTTTTTTGAAAACACCTTGATTTTTGATTAAGTCAATTAATTCGTTTGCCATTTCTTTTTGGACTTTAGCGTTAGTATCGTAATCAGTCGAATGTTTACTAAAATTTTGCCTTATTTTTTCTGTAAGCATAAAAATTCCTTCCAATTTTTTGAACATTCCTCCAATTGCTCCAAAAAGTAGCAATGTCCACCTTGATATACAATTAATTTAGAATCTTTTATTAGATTACTCAAAATTTCTCCATTATAAAGAGGCGTTGTCTTATCGAACTGACCTTGACAAATAAGAGTTGGTACTTGTATTTTATTAACTTCTTCCAACAGATCAAGATTTAATAACTCATTTAAGCCATTTATTAAATTTTTTTCGTCAGGTGCAGAATCTAATAGTTGTGATATGTATTTTTCTTTACCTTTTGTGTATTCAAAAATTGTATTATAAAAGTCAGATAAAACTATTTTTTTTCTTGTTGCGATTAGTCTAATCATTTTTTGCAAAGCAATTTGAGGTATTTTATTTTGATAGCCTTCTTTTTCACAAAACCTCGCGGTAGCACCAGTTAAAAATAACGATAAAACAGTATCTGGATTTTCAACAGTCCATTTTAGAGCAAATAAAGACCCCAAAGACCAACCAAATATATTTAATTTGTCATTTTGCGATAAATCATTTAATTTTTGCTCAATTTCTTGATAAGTGTAAGAATTATTTTCTAAAACAACAACATCGTTAAAATTTGCTATAAAATCGTCAAATAAAAACTTATTTGATGCGAAGCCCTGTATTATTACATTCTTCATTTTAACCTCTATTCTCACAAAACCATTTTTTTATCACTTCAAATAAATTTATTACATCCTCTTCTGTGTGGTTAAAGCAAACAGAAATCCTAACCCTTGCCGTGTTTGGTGGAACTGTCGGTGGTCTAATTGCTGGTGCAAAAAATCCATTTTCTCTCAAAAATTTGGCAAGTGACAATGCAAGGTGATTTTCTTTAACTATTACTGGAATAATCTGAGTTTCTGACTCTCCAGTGTCAATTCCTTCGTTTTTTAAGAGTTCTCTTAATTTATGTGATAAAGCAAGTACTTTTTCACCACGATTTTCCTTTTTAATTATGTCGAGTGCAGCACTCAATGCTCCTATTACAAAAGGTGGAAGTGCAGTAGTAAAAATAAACGAACGACAATTGTTTATCAAGTAATTTGTGATTAATTCGTTAGCACAAGCATAAGCCCCAAAAACGCCAAAACTTTTACCAAGTGTGCCCATAATTATAGCGACGTTATCTGAAAGATTTAATTCACTAACAAGTCCAGCACCTTCTCTACCAAAAATCCCAACGCTATGAGCCTCGTCTACTATAAAAAGGCAATCGTTTTCTAAAGCAATCTCAGAAATTTCTTTAATTGGTGCTATGTCCCCTTCCATGCTAAAAACTGTGTCTGTGATTATTATTTTTCGTTCCTTACCTTTATGTTTTTCGAGTAATTTTTTTAAGTAAGAAAGGTTTTTGTGAGTGTATCGTTCAAGAATTCCACCTGACAAAAATATCCCATCATAAATGGAAGCGTGATTTAGTTTGTCACAAAAAATAACAGTGTTTTCATCTGCAAAAGTAGAAATTAACCCAACATTTGCATTGTAGCCAGAGTTGAAGAGTAAGGAAGATTCTTTACCCGACCATTTGGCAAGTTCTTTTTCGAGGGTTGCAAAAGGAGTCGTTGTGCCAGATACCAATCTCGAAGCCCCAGCCCCAGCCCCGTAAATTTTTGCATACTCAAAGCCCGCTTCAGAAAGCCTAATATCATTTGCAAGTCCCAAATAATTATTACTCGCAAAATTTATCAATGTTTTTCCTTCTATATTAATAGTTTTTCCATCACTCTTATCAAGAATGTAGCAAGAACGAAATAAATTTTTCTGTTTTTTTTCTAAAAGATTTTTTTGTATAAGGTCTTCCCAAAATTTGTTCATAAAAACCACCTCTTAATTTCTTCGCTATCTGGAAAATTTTTTATATTCTCATAAAAATTTCCAACCAAACTGTTTTCAGTATCAATATTCTTAAATTGTGGAATTAGATATATATTATCAATTTTTGTTATCTTTTTTAGAATTTCTCTGTTTTCAAGTTCTATTTGAGATGGTTTTGAGTCTTCTGTGAGCAAGATAATAGATGCAAGTTTGATTTTATTATTTTTTAAAAAAAAGCTATTTAGACTAACGAAATTTATTGCACCAAGTGAGGCATTGGCTACTAAAACAACTCCAATTTTTAACGTTTTTGGAATGTTATAAATATAAAAGCCATCTTCATTTAATGGGACAAAAAGCCCGCCAGCACCTTCTGTAACCACAAAGTCAAATTTATCCACAATGCTTTTATAATCCTCAACAATTTTTTGCTTTTTTATTGTGCAATCTTCAAGCCTTGCAGAAAAATGCGGGGATGCTGGATATTTAAAAAGATATGAAGAAAAAACATTTATCTTATTACCACAAACCAAACTAACAAATTCGCAATCAGAAGAATAAATTTTATCTTCCTTTATAATGCCGCCAGTTTGAACAGGTTTATAATAGCAAATTTTATGATCCTGACTCAATCTATAAGAAATAGCAGCAGAAACAACAGTTTTACCGATGCCAGTTGAAGTCGCAGTTACAAAAATACCTCTACCCAATT
>MIAN01000248.1 GCA_001829125.1 Spirochaetes bacterium GWB1_27_13
TCCTTCCTTGTTCACTAAAAAATTTTGAGAAAAACTCGTAGTACTCAAGCCTAATAGTCTGGATTCCAACAATCATACCTTCAAGTCCAATGATTATAGCATTGCCGATTATTAGAACTAAAATTCCACCAAAAGTACCAGCACCACCAACCATATCGACAAGCATTATAGTAGTAGAACTTAGAATACTATGTGCAAAAGCAAATGCCCCAATTCTGATAAAACTTAGATTATTACTTATTGTATTTAAAATTACCTCAAAAACTTCTACAAAAGACAAAAACGCCCAGTAAGTAATGGTTTCATGAAACAAAGGCTTGTGTTTTTTTAACAAATTTGTAAGTGGTTCTCTTACAAAAATTAAAATAAGGCATCCCAAAATTATAAATAACCAAAAAGATGGCGGATTTACCTTTAAAACTACATATTGTACTGCAACACTTACAATACTTGCAAGCATAATAAAACCCGTGATCCCAGTAGGACTAAAAAGTACATTTATAATTTTTTTTTGTAGAATATTATTTACAATATTAATTAACATCCCAAAAAGATTTATTACAAAACCAAAACCAATCGTAAGTAAAAATATATTCATACTATTTTCTGGGGACAGGTCAATCAAATAAGGTTTATCTACCCCAAACAAAAATTTATTAATTGGTAGTAGAATACTTTTTAATTCTTCATGCTCAAAACAAAAAAACGCACCGTAAAATAATCCAAAAATCATTGCAAAAACGCCAATTACACTAATTATGAAGCCCATATCCTTAAATTTCTTTGTTTTACTCAAAAAAATACCAGCAAGGAAAATAATAAAGCCTTGCCCTATATCACCATACATCATTCCAAAAAACAAAAGGAATGTTATTGTAACAAAAATCGTTGGGTCTATTGTTTTGTAAGAAGGTGTTCCATAATTGAAAACTAAATTTTCAAAAGGTTTAAAAAATTTTAGGTTTTCCATTATAACAGGTACTTTCAAAGTCCCATTTTGTACTTCAGGAATTTCTTCTGGTTTATAAGTCACAACAGAAAATTTATCACTAAGCATTTTATTTAAACTATCTTTTAGAGTATCCACTTTTTTCTTTAAAATCCATCCTTCAATCAAAGAAATAGACTCAGAATGTTTTATATTTTGATAAACACCAAAATATACTTTTTGTAAGTTAAAACTTTCTATATAATTTGGTATGTTTTTTCCGTCTTTTTTGAGAAACTCTGCTTTGAAATCATCTATTTTTTTGATTTCTTCCTCTGTTTTATTTAATTCTTCCTTAATTTTTATAAAAACATCGGCAGGTATCAACTCTTCGTTTGTATTTAACTTTTTTTCTTTAAAAGAAAGTTTTTTTAGTTCGCTCTCAACTGACCATCTACCTTTTTTTGAAGTAAAAATAATATAAAAACCATCTTCTAATTTAATTTCTACAATTTTATCTTTGAGAGTTATTTTTAGTTTTTCTATATCTTCTGGTAGAATACTTCCTATAAAAAAGTGTAAAAAAGTAAAATTTTCAAGTTCTTTCTTTGTTATCTTTAAATTTTTAAATTGTTCTATCTCTTTTAATTGATTTTCTAAATCATATTTTATTTTTTTTAATTGTGTTAATTTTTCAAAATAAGGCTTTATACTAGACTCAACAGATGAAAAATAAGTTATTAACTCTTGCAAATCAACCAAATTACCATTCTCATTATCTTGTTGAATATCAAAAAAATTTGCGATTTCTATTATTTTTTTATCTGTTGCATCAATAAGTTCGTTAAGTTTCGTAAATTTTTCTTTTTTTTCAAAATCGCTTCGTTTTATTTCAACCCAACCAAAATTACCTAATAAATCAATGGTTTTTTCAAAATCTCTTTCGAGTACTATTAATTGCATATATCTCATTTCACCAGTAAAAAACATTTTTGTTTCTCCTTAATTTTCTATTGGGAGATTGTACCTTAAAGATTCTACAAGTTTTACTATATTATTATACTCATTTTGTTTTATATAAATAAAAGAAATTATTGGTAAAATCTCTTCTCCAATATAAAAATATTTAAGATAATGTTCCGAAAGTCTTGTTATTGCTCTTTTTTCTAAAAGAGGCAAATCAACATCCCCGTCCTCTGTAAATGATTTTAAAATTATATCAGAGTAATTTTTTGGAAAATCCCTAAAAACACGATTGGGCTCACCAGGGATAAACTGTAAATCAGAAATATTTTTTATAAGTTCTAAAGAAATAAGACCTTTCTCATTCAAAAAAGTATCTTCCAATTCTTTAAAACTTTTACCATAATAAAGTTTTACTCTAAAAGCCCACAAAATGTTTTGCCAATTCATTTCTTCTTTTAATATAAGATAAATTTTTTGTTTCTCTTCATTTTGTAATTCATTTAGAGAATCAATAAAATTTCTATAATAAAATTTATCTAAAGCATTTTCTATTATATAATCTGGCTTTTTTTCTTCAAGCATTGGTAAAATAAACTTAAAAACTGTCTTTTTTAAAACTTTTTGCACATTTTTAATATCACTCATATCAGAATCATAAATTAACTGATAATCAAGCGTTTTATCAAGTTTTATTTCAAACAAATCACTTATCTTACTCAATCCAGAAAGATAAGTTTTTACAATTATTTTTAAATTATCAATTTCATATTTTAGAATGATATTATTTATAAATTTATTTCTATAATTAAAAAATTTTGCAATATTGTTAATCTCTTTATAAGTTTTTTCTTTAAAAAGTTTTTCTATTCTGGTGTAAAGTTTTTTTGTTAAAACAATTTCATTATCTTTTGGAAAAAGTTCTTTATGTAACCTTTCAATCGAAGAAATTTTAGTTAATTTTTTAAAATTTTCTCCTAAAAAGCTTTTTGAATGAATAGCATGAATTTTTGATACTACATAATCATAATTAAACATCAAAAACCAATCCTGTCTTTAATAATATTTTGAAGATAAATCATTGATTTTTTCTTTTTTAACTCAATGTCTCCAAAACTGTTTTTAAAATTTGCTATCTTTTCTTCTACTTCTTTTTCTTTTTTCTCTTTTGCCTCATTTATACTTTTTTCTTTTTGGGTAGAATATTTTTCATAAATTTCTTTTTTTGCATCATCTATTTTCTTTTGAGAATCATATTTTGCCTTATCTATGATACTTAAAGCATTTTTTTCTGCTTCTTTTAGTATATTTTGGGCTTCTGCTTCTGTTTCTTTAATTTTTCTAAGTAAATCGTCCATAAACAAATCCTAATTTTTTATGCTGGATAAAATTTAATAAGTTCTTCAAACTCAACAATCGTATTGTGTAACTCAGCGGGTGTTTTGCATTTAATAAGCGAAGGATAAAAGTCTGGATTACTCATAAGCATTGCAACATTTCTTAGTACTTTCAAATGCCCTTCTGGTTCTGTATCCTTCCCAATTAACATCATCACAAGATGTACAGGTTGCCCATCCAAAGAGTCATAATCAATACCAGCCTGAGAAACTCCAAGAACTCCCATAGTACCTTCAATGTTTGCTATATGTGTATGTGGAAGGGCGATATGAGGGGCAATACCAGTCGTCATTTTTGCCTCTCTTTTTTTTAATCCAGTAAGAATTTCTTCTCTAATATCAAGTTTTTCTGCATCAATCAAAAAATTAACCATTTCTTCAAATAACTCTTCTTTATCTTCACTTTCAATATTGATTTTTATGTTATCAACTTTGAATATTTCAGAAATTAACATAAAACCCCCAAATAAAAAAACTATATATTTAATTATATTTAATTTTAAATAAAAGTCTATGAAAATTTAAAAAAATATTGTTTTTTATAAAATGTTGGGGAAAGATTCGAAAAAAAATCGCTTTTACAGTCTGTCCATTTGTCAAGTCATATAATAATTGACTTGGTGTTAATCTACTAGATTTTTTTCCATAAGGGCAGCATTAAAAGTATGTATTGGGTACACAACTTTTTTTCTTAGTAGTTCTTTATAGCCAAGTTTGGTGTAATATTTTACTAGAAATTCGTCTTTATTTATAAAGCAGTCGAGTAAAAGTCGAGTATAACCTTGAGATTCTAAATATATTTCTGCTTCTTCCATCATTTGGTTACCTAAATTATTTCCACTAAATTCTTCATTAGAAAATAAAGTAGAAATCCACACAGTTTGTTTATCTGATTTGTATTCGTTCCATTCGTTGGGAATGTAATTTGGTATCAGTGTTATAATAACGGCTAATTTGGATGATACATAAAGACCGTAATTTAATCCTTTTTTTTGTCTTTCTATATATATGTTTTCTTGTGGGTAAGGTTCTACATATTGAGTTATATTAATCTTTGAAAGGAAGTCAATTCTTTTGCAAATTATAGAATACGCAAGATGGACATCAATATCTTTCAATTTTTCAAAATTAATATTGGATTTATTCATATTTTAACCTTAAATAAACAACAACGACCTGTTAGGTTTTAAAAACCTGACAGGTCTTTTTTTAATTTTTATTTGCTATTCATTTTATTAAAACTTAATGCTTAATCCCATAGAGTTACTATCAGCATAAGGAGCGATAGTTAATTGTTTTTTTCTTGCAGAAGCTCCTGCAGCCCAAATAATTATACCAGGTATAAGAAGAGCAGATAAAAGCATTAGTATGCCACCACAACTAAAGAAGAATATAGCACCAGCAGCAAATCCAACAACACCTGGGTCATCGAGTTTACTTGAAATATGAGACCAAATATTGTCTACACTCCAGCCAGAACCAGTTCTTTGAAAAGCCAATAATGCAAATATAGCACCAAGTCCTAAGAATGTACCACCTATAGCAATAGAAGCAACTCCTGTAAATGTTAAAGACTGACCAAGTTTTATCAATTGCTGTGGGTCTTTAAGTTCCGAAATTTTTTTCTTTCCAGTTTTTTCTGTTTTTTTAAGTTTTGTTATTCTTTCTTGTAGAATACCATTATCACTAGAATCGAGTAGTTTTACAAAAGAAATAGTATTTTCATTAGTAGAAATTGTTACTTTTCTTTCATTTGCATAAGTTAATAAACTGAGAACGCTCAAAATAAAAATTATAAACATTATTCTTTTCATCAAAACCTCCAAAAGTTATATACTTACTATTATAGAACATTATTTAAAAAAAACAAAAAATTAGAGAGATTTTACAATAATTTTAATAATTTTTTAAATTTATATTTTAGTAAAATAACTATAATTTATTATTACACAAGAAGTTATAAGATAAATGAAGTTCTAATATTCAAGCATAAATTGAGCTTGAATTATTTTATTATCTATATAATTAACTTTATATTCTGATACATTATAGTTAAAAACTGATGTTATTATTCCAAGATGTTTTTCTTCACTTCTCATATACTTTATTATTAATTCTTGTAAGTCTTTTGTGTTATGTATTTCGTCTACTATATTTATGAGTGTTTTTGCATTTTCTTTATCAGAAAAATTAGATACAATAACATTAAATCTATTGCCAGAATGCTTTAAAATAAGCTCATAATCATAAGAACCATAACTATAAGCATTTGCATTTTGAAGTAATTCTTGTACAACATAAGAAAGGTCTGTTACAACTTTTGTAATTTTATGTTCATCTGGTAAATAAGAAAAATGATATTTTGTTAAATAATATTTTAAATATTTGATCATAAAGACTCTAAACTCATTTATTTCTTCCCAGTTTATTTTTTTAAAAAAAACATTAAATAGTGTGTCAGATTTTTTTGTTTCGTGATGTAGAGAAACAATAGGGATAGCATTATCTTTTTCAAATTTTATATCAATGATGTTATCTGCGGAAAGATTTATATCCTTTACATACTCATTGATTTTTGCAAATAGTGTAGCTTGGATAGAATTTATTATTCTTTTTGATTCTAACCCAGGATTAGTACTATATTGTTTTTTATAGAAAAGTTCAAAAATCTTCAAAATGAAATCAGTTGTAAATCTTATCAAAGCAGTTTTATCTACAGCTTTTTGATAAAAGTGAATAACATTGCTATCAATTTTTTCTGTTAACATAATAAATCCTCTATTTGAATTTTAACAATATTTTCTAAATTTTGCAAATTTATTTATCAAAAACTTTTTGGTATAAAATTAATTGTAGAATATTTTATCAAATTGTTATTATTTACTTTTTCTATCCAAAATACTAATAAAACATCTTTATATTGAATAAATTTAAAATTTGAAGTTACTCCTTCAATTGTTGGTATTTTTAAAGAAAGAGAATATTTTAAATTATAATCAGATATTATAATTTCAACCTCATCTACTTTCTGTTTATTTATATTTTCTATCGTTTTTTTCAAAACTGCAACATAAATATTATCAAGATAAAACATTTTTGTTATTTTATAGTCTTTAAATTCTTCTGAAAAATTTTCAGGAATAAAATTTCTTACATCTTCAGTAAATGGATAAAACAAATATTTATTTTGATAATCATTCAAAAAAGCTAAAACAATATTTTTGTCATTTATATTGATTTGTGGCATATCAATTTTTTCGTCAAATTTTAATAGAGTTATCGGATTATAACCATTAAAATCTTTATCCATACTAGATAAAAAAAATTCTTTTGGATAGTTTTTAATTTGCCAAATGATCGCCGTATTTTTTGACTGAGGGCAATATGAAACAAAAAACGAATCTATATTCGCCTCACCAATTATCTCTTTTGTTTTTAAAGTATCAAGATTTATCTCTTTATAAACCAAAGAATTTATATTCTTATCCAAGAAGAAACACTTTAAAATGTTACCATCTAAAAACACATAAGGTCTTTTTTCAGTGTCTCCTATTTTGATCTTATTTTTATTATAAGTTAATAAAAATTCAAAAGAAAATTTTTCTAAATGGGTAAGATAAGTTATTCCTTTATAATAGAAAATATCAACAAAAATTAAGACATCTTGTTCTTCGTACCTAAAAGAAGTTTCTAATTCTTTGAAGGTAAAATTATCATTATCTTTTTGCAAAACCCCTGTGATAATCGCTTTTGAACTTGATACATAACTAAAAAATATAGTTTCTTTATTTACAAATGTAGAATGTAAAATTCCATTCAATAAAACTTGCGGCTTTGTTAAAGAAATATATGTATTATTGTTTAGTTCAAAACTATAAATTGAAATATTTATTTCTAAAAATAATAACAAAAAAAATAATATTTTCATTTATTATAAACCTTCGTAATTATTAAAAATCTTAGATAAACAAGGAGGATATAAAAACTATTTCATACTAATTCTATTTTATACTTAATTTTATTATATTTACTATCTATCTTCCTCAATAATCAACTTATATATCTCATTTTGAAGTATTAAATCAAGAATATCTTTATTAATCTTACCTGTATCTGCTTCATCTTCTAAAATTCCAATAGCTTTTTCTAAGCTCATTCTACTTTTATAGGGTCTGTCGCTGGAAATCAAGGCGTCAAAAATATCTGCGATGCACATAATTTGTGACTCAATTGGTATATCATTACCTTTTATGCCAAGAGGGTAGCCGCTGCCATCGAGTTTTTCGTGGTGGTATCTTGCAATTAGAGGGACTTTTTCGAGTCCTTTGGGCCATTTGATAAGACTTAAAAATTTATAAGTATGTTCAACATGGGATTTCATAATTTCGTATTCTTCTTTTGAGAGTGTTCCTCTTGAAAAAACAAGCCTTTGATATTCATTTTCGTATAGAACTGGCTGTCTTTTAGAATCAAGACAAATTATTTCTGATTGAGAGGCTTTATCAAGTTTTAAAAGCACTTCTTTAGAAATAATACCAGGTTCATTGGCTGTCTGGATTGCTTCTTTTAATTCTTCTACTTCTGTAATTATTGATGATATTTCAGTGACTTTTTTATTATTGTGGAATGTGTATTTTAATAACTCCATTCTTATTTCTATATTAGAAAGCTCTTCAGAAAACAATTTTTTTGCTTTTAGAAGAATCTTTTCATTAACACCTATTTTACCAAAGTCATGCAAAAGCCCAGCGTATTTAATGGATTGCAAATCAGTGACAGAAAAATTATATTTTCCAAGTTCGCCTTCTGTTTCTAAATTTATGTGGTTTGCAATAGCAACAGAAAATTTGCTAACCCTTCTCGAATGCCCTGCTGTTGTTGGGTCTCTGCTTTCTACTGCCATAACTGAGGCTTCCATAAAAGACTCAAATAAATCGTGTAATTCTTTATAAAGTTGAGCAGTCTCTATCGCTATCGTTGCTTGACTTCCCATAGAACGGATCAATAGTTCATTTCTATGATCATAATCAACTACATGCTGTTCTACTAACTCTGGGTTTGTTAGCTTTATTTTTCGATTCTTTTTTTTGTTGATTAGTTGAATTGCTCCAATTATTTCTTTTTTATGATTAACCATAGGGACAACAAGCATAGTCTTTGATTTATAATTATTCTTTTTGTCGAATGATGAGTCAAACTGATATGGTATATCTTTTGGTAGATTATACGCATCTTGAATATTTAAATTTTTACCAGTACTAATTACATAACCTGCCAAAGAGCGATGACTTATAGGCATTTTAATTTTTTTATACCTATTGCCAAGTGTATCAGATGCAGAACATTCAAATTGCATCATTTTTTCTTTAGTTTCAGAATCTTTTTCTGGTATCACAAGATAAATTGATCCTCCATCAGAGTTTGTAAAATCCATAGAGGTAGAAAGAATTTCTTGCAAAAGTTTTTCCAAATCTGGTTCACTTGATAACTCTATGCCTATTTGGTATAAGGATGAAATTTCTTTTTCGTAGTCAATGTCTCTAACTGTATTTGCAAGAGTTCCTAAGACACGTGGTAAATCAAATGGGTATTGTATAAAATCAGAAAAATCATTTTCGAGTAAATCCATTGCAAAATCAGACATACATTTATTTGTTATTGCAACGACTTTTATATTGTTGATACTAAGACTTTTTGGAAAAGGAAGAGTTGAGGGCCAAAAAGTTTTCCAGTTTGTTTTATCAAATTCTGTTAAATCAACAACGAGTAGTGAAGCCTCTTCCATATCTGAATAGTTTTCTGACTTTAAGAATGAATATTTATCACTTATCATATTTTTTAAGTCATTTTCGATATGTTTGTTTTTTCCCCAAAAATATACAATTCCCATTTTAGTTTACCAAAAATTTATTTTACTTCTTCCATTGAATTTACTATTTTGTCAACCAGCCCATAAGCTATCGCTTCTTCTGCAGTCATCCAATAGTCCATTTCAATGTCTTTTGCTATTTTTTCTTTATCTTGTTGTGTTTCTTGCTCGTAAATTTTTATTATTCTTTCTTTTGTTTCTTGAATTTCTTTAGCTTGAATTTCGATCTCTGTTGCTCTTCCTTCAAAAATTCCTCCAATTAAAGGTTGGTGAATTAATACTTTTGAATTTGGAGTTACATATCGCCTTCCTTTTTTTGCACCAAGCATAATAATAGAGCCCATACTTGCAGCAAAACCAGTAACGAGTGTAATAATAGGGGATTTAATCAATTTCATTATATCATAAATAGCAAAGCCAGAAAAAACTTCTCCACCGGGTGAGTTTATAATCACTGTAATAGGTTTTTCGCTATCCAAAGAATCGAATAAAAATAAAGTTTTTATTACTTTCTCAGCGACTCTTTGATTAATTGCTTCTGATATAATTATTTTTCTTTGTTCCAAAAATTGTTTTTCAAATAAATTATCCATACCGTCATTTTGTTTTTTCTCTTCAGAATTATTATCATTTCTGAAATTTACTAACATCAATATCTCCTCGATTTTAAATTATTTTATATAGTATAATACCAGTTACAATATAACCAAATTTTTTATATTTTCAAACTTAAATCTAAAAAAATTAAGATAAATTTATTGCTTAATTACAATTATTCTATATATATCTTAAAAAATTTAAGTATATAATAATATTTCGGTAAATAAAATCATTATCTATAATCAAATAAGTTGAGTTTATCAAAATTTTAGGTATATAACTTTAAATATTATGATAAATTAAAAATATTTGATTATTTAAACATTAATTTAAAATTTAAATGATTTTATTCATAGAATTAAAGATTTGTTAGGTTTCTGAAAGATAACAAGTTTTTTCTTTGTAATTCTTTAGATAAATAATTCTTAGCCTTAAATAAAATTTTATTGACTTTTTTATAAGAAGTTATTATATATCTCTATGAAATGAGAAAACAATGAATTTTTTAACACATTATTATTTGCATAGAAAAAAGGATGATAATCACTTTACAGTTGGACTTACCCTTCCTGATTTATTTAGTTTTATTTCTAGAAAAATTAGGATTAGCCATGTTTTATTAGAAAAAATTTATAATTTTAATGAAGATCAAAATCAAAAATCTCTTATTTGTGGAATGTCATTGCATTTGCAACTTGATAAATGGTTTCATAAATCTACTTTTTTTTATGAGAATGTTATAATATTAAACGATGAATGTATAAAAAATTCTATCAATGATTTTCCTTCTTTTTTATATCATGTCTTATTGGAAATATTTATTGATAGATACTTGCTTAAACTTTATCCTTCTTTAGCAGACGAATTTTATGAAAGTTACAAGAAATTTAATTTTCCAGAAACCGCTAATTTATTTACAGTTGTAAATGAATTTAATAAAGATGAATTTGTTGATTTTGCAATAAGAATTTCCAACTCAAATTTTTTAAGAGAGTATGTTGATTGTGGGTTAATAATTTCAATTTTAAATAGAATAGGTACAAGAATTGTAAAAAAAGAACTCTTTCCAGAAAATGATATATCACTAATAAATTCTTTCAATAATATTTATGACAAAATAGAAGTAAACATAAAGAACTTTTTTGACAAAGAAGAATGGAATGATCATATTAATTTAAATCCAAATCTCTTTAATTAACAATACCTTAGCCAAAAAATTTCACAGAAGAAATACACAATTAGGAGAAATTCTTAATGGTAATAAATGTTTATAAAAATAATCACTTAATTACAATAATACTTACTGGAATTTTTTTGTTTATTCTTTTATTTAGTGGTGTTTATTTTTTAATACTACCAATATTGTTAAATAATTTACAATTATATATTCCTTGCATTCCTTTTACTATTTTAACCGTCTTTCTTGTTTTATTTATATTTTATAAAGAGTTATTGGTATTTATTAAAACTCATGGAGAGTTTATTTTAACCGAAGATTCAATTATTCAAAGAAAATTTAAAAAAGAAATAATTATAAAATATGATGAAATAACAGAAGTTATATATGAATTAAAACTATTAAAAATAAAATCTAATGATAAAGAAATGATATTTATAAAAGATAAAAAGTATTTTTTAGAACTCTATAAGATTCTATATGATAGATGTATAAAAATAAATAAAAAAGATATTATTGAATATTCTAAATTAGATTTTCCTATTGATTTTAATTGGAATAATTCTAAAAAAATTATTTTGGATTCTACAACAATTACTATAAATGATAATACTATTTATACTAAAGAAAATATAAAGGATTTATTATTATTATATATGCCAAGCCATCCTAAAGGAGTTATAAATATATTTATAAAATTTAATAATAATAAAGTATTGATGATAAATGAATCAGATATTAACTTTTCAATAATTTATTTGTATGATTTTATAAATAAAAATTATAAAGATTACTAAAAGTTGATAATAAGTTTAAAATTATTATGACACAAATTAATCAGAATGCCACAGATGTTTTCTAATTACCTTTTCTATAAATTAACATTTTATGACAAATCTAAAAGCTTTGTTTATATCCATCTCCAAAAATAAAAATAGGCTATTAAACCACAGTGATTTAATAGCCTATCAATAATTATATGCAAACCTGATTATTGAGCAGATTTATCCATTTTTTGTCTTTCAAGATATTTAAGAATTTGGTTATGACCAATTCTTGTAAGTTCTCTTTTTTTAGATTCTTCAGTTCTATCTTGTAAGATTCCCCAAGCTTCTTCATGGTCGATTGGGTATTCTTTATCCAAAACTGCTTTATCATAAGTAACATTAACATCTCTAATATATGTTACAAAGTCTCCACCAATTTGATCACCTTGTCTGTAAATTCTAAATCCTTGAATTTTAACATAAGGTAATACATGTGGATACAATGGGATTATATACAAGCTTCTGTTAGCTGCATCATCGATATAATTTGGATTAACCCATGTAATTTTTTTCCAGCCATCAAAGTCAAGGTATTGTGGCATATTGTATTCTGTAACTGCATTGTTTTCATCTTTCAATAAAATTGAAATAGAATTTTTGAATTGGCATCCATAAATTCTCATATCAATTGATTTGAGAACGCCAATATTTTTAACAACACCATATCCATTTTCAAATTTCTTACCTTTGTTCTTTTTTAACAAAGCAGCATCTTTTTCTTCATTTCCTTTGTAATCGCTTATAATATCTTCATAAGCAGGGATTTCAAAAGGTGGTTTAACTAATGCCCAGTTGTTAAACGGATTGTCTGGAAAGTGAATTCTCATACCTAAAATTGTATAGCCACCATCTTCTTTAACATCACCACTTTCGTCTTTTAACACATTAACGAATTTAGTATGCCATTCGATAGCTTTTGAGAATTTTTTGTTTTCAACAGTTGATGCTGAAGAATTAAGTACAATTTCCCAGTTGTAAGCAGCTAAGGAAACTTTCATTTTTTTCTTTTCATCATCTGTGAAGTTAGAACCAGCGATTCCATCATAATTAACCAATGTTGGCATGTGCTGTGTTCTGTTTTTTGAGTCATGATCCTTAAAATCTTTAATTTTAGCATCATCAGCGGCTAAACTTGCTGCAGGGTCATATCCGTTCCCATTTGCTTTTAATTTGTTAAAATCAATTAAAACTGATGTGTCTGCAAACAGGTTAGTGCTCAAACCCATAAACAAAGCAGCGCCAACAAAGAGCGTTATAAATTTCTTCATTTTAATCTCCTTTATCACACCTATATTTTTTTTGTAAATATAAAATCGTACTATTATTATATACAATTACTATTTACATTGTCAACTAATTAAGAAAATTTTTTTAAAATTTCTTATTATTTAACAAAATTAAATTCGACTCCAAACTATGATAAACTTTAACTATTTTTTTAAAATTTTCCAATCTGGCTTAACTCCATTAGTTATAGGTCCATAATTACCAATGAATCTATATTCTTCTCCATCAAAATAAAATCTTACATTTTTTATACTTCTTTCATTAAAACATACAGAAATTACTATACTTTGAAGTTGTAAATAAGGTAAAAGATTGTTGTTTTCTTTTTCATAGTCAATACTTAGAAATGTTTGGCGATCTAAATTTAAAAGGAGAGTATCATTTTCTAAACTATAAGAAATTAGTTTAGAGTCAATAGGAAAAATATTAACTAAGGAAGGATCAATGGGTCCTAATAGTAGTTCTTCGACAATTTTACCAACTCTATCAATTTTATTTTTTTCTCTCAAAATAGCTCTTTTTTCGGCAATTAACTTGGTTTTAGAACTATCTGTATAAAATAACATTCCATAATAGTAATTTTTTCTTGTAATAAAAGAAATTAGCAAAATTAACAATAAAATTATAACAGCAACAAGCCATTTGTTTTTTTGTAGGATTGTAAGAATATTATTTCCTAAACCCTTGAGTCTTTTCATAGTCATCTATAAAATTCCTTATTCCACTAAAAATACCTTCGCTTATATTATTCAAATAAGAGTATTTTGTCAACCTAATTGCTTCATATTTATTAGTATTAAAGCCAATTTCAACTAAAACTGCTGGCATTATAGCTTTCTTTATTACAAAATAAACTTCTTCTTTTATTCCTCTATTCTTTGAAACATTCCCAATTTTTTTTTCAAGACCATTTTGTATTTTTTTTGCAAAATCTTTTGATTCTTTATAAATTTCGTCGTTAAGCATAGAATTTACTATATTTTCAACATCTTTATCTTTAGATACCTCTCCTTTCTTTATAATTTTCCTTGAATAGTTACTTACAAGATACCATGTCTCAAAACCATAAGTTTTTTGAGATCGAGAAGCGTTGACATGAATAGAAATAAATATACTCGTTCCATATTTTTGGAAAATTTTATTTGCTATACTAGCCCTATCTTCAAGTTCAATAAAAACATCTTTACTGCGTGTCATAATTATTTTTTTATCTGGATAAAATTCTTTTAATTTTTCAGTGATAAGATGTGCAGTTCGTAAAACAATATCTTTCTCTTTTATGTCATCATAGCCTATTGCTCCCGGGTCTTTACCTCCATGACCTGCATCTATTATAATTGCTTCAATTTTTACCTTTTTTTCTTTAATATCTTTGTTTATCTCGAGTTTTTTTGTATTATTCAAATTTTCTTTTTTAGAATCATTATCATTTTCTTTATCTATATAGATTTCTTCT
>MIAN01000249.1:0-147 GCA_001829125.1 Spirochaetes bacterium GWB1_27_13
TTTCGTGAACTTCGTGTTAAAATTATCCCAATAATTAAAACTGGGAATAGGTCAGGGTAGATACCCCTTCTTTCCATAGAAGAGTTAAATTAACCTACAAAAAGAGAAAGAAAGTTGACAAAAATTATTGTAAGCTTAAATTGTAAT
>MIAN01000249.1:203-7358 GCA_001829125.1 Spirochaetes bacterium GWB1_27_13
TTTATTGAAATACTCTCCCAATTCTTCGAGTCTTTGTGGTATATTATATACGTATAAAATTGAGTGTAATTTTAATTACTATCTTTTTTATCGCCAGTGTTTCTTTGCCATTTCATTGTTTCACCAAAGACACCAGCACTATCCATTGACACTCTAACATCTAACATCTAACTCGTTTTGATTTTTCATTTTTATTTTACAGTAGAATATTTTGTTGTGATGAGGATCAAGCATTTTTCCTTTTTTCCATTCATCTTTTTCAAAAACAAGGTCTAAAACGACGTCTTTTTGTCCGTTAAAATTTCCTTCTTTTTTTGACCAGATCATTTTTGCAAAGTATTTACCATCTTTCACATAAAATTTTACTAAAGAATTTCCTTTCTCCATAAACCATTCATCTAAAATAGTTGCAGGATCATTAGCATAACTAAAAGAAGCAATTAATAAGAATATAATTAAACCAATAAATTTTTTCATATAAATCTCCAAGTTATTACAAACCAAATTTAATAACTTTTTTAGGACAAAAATCAACGCATGCACCACATAAGATACATTCTGCTTGATCCATTTTGTCATTTTTTACCATATATTCTACATCAAGACTCATTTGACAGTTTTTTGTACAAATTTTACAGCTAATACATTTAGTTTTGTCTGCTTTAAGCCTTAATGATGGTAATTTTATAAAATTTTTAATCTTTGTGCCAATTATCATAAGTGGAGACATCCAACATACGTAATGACAAAATGCTCTTCTTCCAAAGATAAGTGCCAAGCCAACAATTATAGTTGATACAAAAAAATAAATTATTGTTAATTGTCCCCATTCTTCATAAGCGAGGCTAAAATGAGTATGAAATAAAAAATTAACAGATTTTATTCCACCAATCATAGCAAATCCAACTACAATACCAGAAAGCCAAGGAATCCATATTGCATATTTTATTAAGTTTAATTTTCCACCTTTGGCAGGCTTATTATTTACAGAAGAGCACGCTATTTCTTGAAATGCTCCACATGGTGCAAGCCACCCACAGAATGCTCTACCAAAAAATAAAGATACAATAAATTGGAGAATAAAGATTATCATTGCACCAACTAATATTCCTGCTGCACCCTCATGAAAGATACCTTCATAAGGTAGAATTGGCGATAAAAAAAACATAGTAATAGGAAAAAAGAAGAATGAAATAAATAAAATTAATTTTCTAAGCGTTTGTCTTTTCATAAAAACTCCTTAAATTTTTTTAGCACTTATTAGATAACCTGTTCTAGATTTAAGATTTATAGTCTCGTATTCTATATTCTTAAAATTTAAATCTTTTAATATTTTTTTAATATCTTCTATCGCGTATTTATTAAAAACTTCTGTATTGGTAAAATTTGTTTTTAACAAGTTTTCTTTTGCTACCATATAAAATATAACTATACCATCAGATATTAATAAATCATTTATTTTTTTGAAACATTCTGTTAGATTATCCCAAAAATATATTACATTTACAAATAAGATTTTATTATAAATCCCAGCACCAGCAAAATTATGAGTTTTAAAATCTCCGCAAAATATTTGTACTTTTCCATCTTTTATAAATTGAGCATTTTTCTTTTCTGCCATTTTGCACATATCAGAAGAAAAATCAACACCAGTGACATTACAATTATATTTTTGACATATAGCATTTATACCAAAACCAGTACCAAATCTGATTTCTAAAACTCTATCATTATATTTAACTTTTTAAGATATTTGCAAAAAATGGGGACAGACTAGCAGAATATATAGATTAACAATTTATTTTTTTAATAAATATTTTATTGTAAAATTTATTTTTATCTGATATAAACTATTACAAAATAGGGTCTGATTTTTTGGAAAAATGATTATATAAAGGTAAAATATTTTTATGGAAAAGAAATTAACAATTATAATACCAGTATTTAATGAAGCAAAAATTTTAAATTATTCTGTTACTGAAATAGAAAAACGACTCGAAAAACTTCCCGTAAAGTATGAATTACTTTTTGTGGATGACGGATCAAAAGACGATACTTATAAAGTTTTGGATGGAATATCACAAACTAACAAAAGAGTGTCTTTTATTTCTTTTTCGAGAAATTTTGGTAAAGAATCCGCTGTTTTTGCAGGACTTGAGAATGCAGATGGCGATGCTTGCGTTATAATGGACTGTGATCTCCAACATCCTCCAGAATTTATCTATCAAATGGTTGATTTATGGCTTACTGGTGAAGTTGATGTAATTGATGCTGTTAAGGCAACTCGTGGTAAAGAAAGCATTTTTTATAAAATATCTTCTTTAACATTTAATGTTATGATGAATAAACTCACTTCTTTAAATCTAAAAGACTCATCGGATTTTAAACTTTTGGACAAAAAAGTTATTACTGAGATTTTAAAATGTAAAGAAAAGACAAGATTTTTTAGAGGACTTTCAGAATGGGTTGGTTTTAGACACAAAAAAATTGAATTTAATGTTGCAGAAAGAACTGTTGGGACAAGCAAATGGTCTTTAACTAAGTTGATTAAGTATTCTATTGACAATATTGTTACATTTTCTTCTATTCCACTTAAATTAATATCTTTTTTTGGTTTTTTTGTTATTTTTCTTTCAATTGCGTTAATTGGTCAAACCGTTTATATGAAATTGGTAGGTCATGCGGTAGAAGGTTTTACAACAGTTATTATCTCTATTGCATTCTTTAGTGGAACAATACTATTGAGTCTTGGTGTTATTGGCGAATATATGTCAAAAATATACGAAGAAATAAAAGGAAGACCTATTTATATCCTAAAAAAATCAAAAAACAATGAAAATACATCAAAATCAAATTAATAATTCTTATTTTGGTATGTTTATTTGAGGAATTTTTGTGAATACTATAATTGAATTAATAAAAAAACTTTTTAAAATAAAATTTGTTCGTTATCTTTTTACTGGCGGGACTCTTTTTATAATAGATTTTATTTGTTTTTATATATTAAATAAAATCATTCACATAGACATAAGAATATCGCAAATGATTTCAAGAACTGTTGGTGCAACAGTTGGTTTTTTGCTACAAAAAGTCTTTGTTTTTGAGAATTATGAGAAAAAAGTGTCAAAACTTTCTTTTCAAGGCTTTTTTTATGTTTTATTAGTAATTTTTAACATATTTTTCTCTGGTTTCTTAATATTCTTCTTGGAGAAAATACCTGTGTTAAATATAAATGTTTTTGTTTTAAAAGTTTTTAATGAAATAATTATGGTAACAGAAACTTATATTTTTTTAAATTTAATTTTTTGGAGAAAAAAAGATGTCCAATCAGAAGATACTAACACAACCGACAATAATTGATAAATCTCTACTTTTTTTAGAAAAGTATCCAATTATCCCAACTTTAATTACTTTTTTCTTAATTTATTTAATTTTTGCAATAAGACTCGATTTATCTTTAATTTTTAAAGATACAATTTTGACTGGTGGTGATTCTGCATCATGGCTTCAACCTGTTGAGCATTTAAGAGACCATTTAATACCAAATTTTAAGCTTTTTGGCTGGACTCAGTCAAATTTTTTTGGTTACAACGAATTTCAGTTTTATTTTATACCACCGTTTTTATTTGCAGTAATTTTAAGTATTTTTCTACCATTAACAATCTCATTAAAAATTGCTACATTGATAGGTATTTTTACACTCCCAATTGCTTTTTATTTTTCTGTGCAAAAAATTACAAAAAATTTGTGGGCATCACTAATAGGTGCTGCATTAAGTTTAATTTTTCTTTTTAATGAATCTTACACTATGTATGGTGGAAATTTTCTTTCTACACTTGCGGGTGAGTTTAGTTACTCGTTTTCGCTTTCTATTTTTGTGTTTTTTGTTGGCGTTTGCTACGAGACTTTTGAAAAAAATAAAAATCCAATTTGGGCTGGTATTTTACTTGGTTTAATTGGACTTTCACATATATTTGTTTTTATGCCAGCGTTTTTCGTACCATTCTTTTTTATCTTTGTAAACAAACTCCTTGAATCAAAAAAACAACAAGTTGTTAAAAAAACTAAAAAAAATAAACAAGTTATTGTAGAAGAAGAAGTCGCTTTTAGTAAAGAAAAACATCTTGAAAAGATTTTATTTATATATATTTCTGCGATTTTATTTATGGCTTTTTGGCTTGTACCAATGGCTTTTACAAGAGTTTATTCGACTTCAATATCAATGATATGGCATTTTGAGACTATCAAAGACTTTTTTGTTCAAACTTTCTTTGTTTTAATCAATGTTGGCTTTATTTTTGCTATTTTTGTATTTTTGAACTCAAAAAAGAACAAAATAATAAGCGTTTTTATTCTTTATTTCTATCTTGTCTGTGTTTTCTTCTATATTATAGCAACATTCTTAGAAATACCAGACATTAGATTTGTGCCACCTGCTTTAATAATTTCAATTTTTTCTCTTGCTATATTCTTTAATTACGCACCATCGTTTTTTTACGATAAAAAAGAATTTGCAATTACTAAACCAATTATTCTTATTGTAGTTTTAATTGGCGTTAGTATATTTGTTTTAAATTATCCAGTGAATGTAAGAAGTTGGTTTAACTGGAATTACACAGGTTATGAGGCAAAAAAAGAATTCATTAATTTGCAAGGTATAAGACAAAATTACACTGGCAATATAGATAGCGGTAGAATATTATGGGAAAAACAAAATCAACACGATAATGCAGACTTTGGTTCAGAACGAGGCTTTGAGAACTTGTACTATTTTACAGGGCGACCATCTATGGAAGGAATTCACTATGGGTCGAGTTTTATGGCAAGGGCTGTAACCTATATGCAAAGTGAATATTCTCTAAACCCAGTAGACCCAGAGGCTTACAGAGTGTACTCTGTTGTAAATCCAGATGTTTGGTCTCTTAGATTTTATCAAACAAACGCAAAAGATATAATATTATACTCAGATAATATCAAAAATAACTTTGCATCGCATCCAGATTTTGAGAAAACTGGAGATTTTGGCAAATTTTCGCTTTATACTTACAAGTATTTCCCAAAATCATACATAGAAGTTAGAGACCTTAGTAGTATAGCAATGATAGATGATAATAAATATGGTTTTAAGACTGATTTTTATAGATATTTTAGGGACTATGAGCTTTATCAAACCCCATTTATCCCCAAAAAATTTGCAAAAGATTTATATGGAAGGTTAAAATATTACAATAATTACGACCAATTTTATAACGACAAAATAGGATACTTTAAATTTAGCGAATGGCTTGCAAATTATCCTTACAAAGATTCTATTTCAAATGAAAAAGTAGATCATTTTAACATCAATTTTACAACAAAAGAAGTTGGTAAACCACATATAATTAAAGTAACTTATTCGCCTAACTTCAAATCAAAAAATGGTGAAAAAATATATCCTGTGTCACCAGGTTTTATGATGATTATCCCAACAACAAGCGAAGTTAAAATTTACTATGGTTCAAACAAATATGAAATAATTGGCTTAATTTTGACATTATTGATTATCCCATTGATCATTTTTAGAAAAAAAATTGCAAGTTTCACTTTACCTTTTGCACCATTAATAAGGACAATCGCACTCGCTATTTTTATAGCACTCGTTTGTCTATTCTTATTTGTGTCATTATTTAGCTCAAGGAAAATACTCATAGATTATAAAATCGCAGAAAAATACTTCAATCAAAATGACTATACACTCGCTCTAAATATAATAAACAAATACACAACCCCAGATTATCTCGATAAATACGATAACGGGCTAATTTACGACTATTACAACCTAAAAGCAAAAATATTAGCAAACACTGGCAAAAAACAAGAAGCAAAACAAATCTACGACAACCTTTTCAAACGCTTCAACCACTCAAGACAAAACGATAATATAAAAGGGTTTTATAACTCGTTGAAATAGGGGGGAGATGAACTCACCCCATAACTTTTTGTTATAATACTTATTTTTGGTTTAATACCCCTCTTTTTG
This sequence comes from Spirochaetes bacterium GWB1_27_13, assembly GCA_001829125.1. Taxonomy (GTDB): domain Bacteria; phylum Spirochaetota; class GWE2-31-10; order GWE2-31-10; family MWDO01; genus GWC1-27-15. Next base: position 6,223 of record MIAN01000249.1, read on the forward strand.
GCTAAAAAGAGGGGTGGTTTTTGTAAATTTAGGTCTGTTCCAAAGCGACATCTGAGGATGTCGCTTTTTTTATTATTCATTCAAATATCGAATTGAAATTCTAACTTCAATTTTATCACAGATGGATTGAGAAAATGTAGAAAATGCAAGTTAGGATGAATATTTTGTTGAAAAAAAAATATTATGGTTTGATTATAGTTGTTTCTTTGAAGAATGTTATTGGTTTTATTTTATTAGTTGTTGTTATTTCTAATTTAGAGATAAATTTTTAAATAAAATATCAATAAAAAATATAAGTCCGTCCCTTTGGGACAGAGGTAAATCTATTTTTTAACTAATGATGATTAGAAATTTAAATTTTGTGGATTTATTTTGACTTTTATTTTATTATTTATAGAATTAAATATAATTAGTATAATATTTAGTCAGAAATATCATGTTTTAGATATAGGATATAAAAATGGAATTAAATGATTTATTAGAAAAAGTTGAAGATGAAAAATCATTTTTAATATTTGTTAAAGCCTTATTAAATGAAAGACTTGAAGATATTGAATTAGAAAGGAAAAATCTAAGTAATCCATTTAATTCAAGTCATAAAGGTTGGGAGAATTTATCTATAGAAAATTTTTTAGAAGCATCAATAGCTTGGGCTGAAGACTCAAATTTTGGGAAATCTCAAAATATTAAAGAAAATTTATGGTATAAATTTGCCGTATTTTTATATTGTGGAAAAATATATGAATAATTATAAAAATATGGTATAAAATTCAAGACAAAGACTAATAATCCTTAATCTATTTAGCTACTCGTTGGAAGTTATATACCATTTTTCTTAGAGAAAGAGAGATAAAGTGAAATATTTATATATTATTATTTTTTTATTAATACAATCATTCCTTTTTTCTAATAACACCTTAGATTTTATTAATAATTTAGAAAAAAAATATGAGATTAAAATTATTGATACTATAAAGTCATTATACCCAAATAAAAAATATGATGTAAAAGTGTTAATTAATCTTATTGATAAAACAAAAAACATTGATAATAATAGAAACAATTCTCATTATAAAATAATCGTAAATGTTTTTATTGAATATAATTATGAATTTGTATATAACGAAAAAGGATTA
>MIAN01000250.1 GCA_001829125.1 Spirochaetes bacterium GWB1_27_13
CCACAAATTGCTTTACACCTCGACCATGGCGATACATTTGAATTAGTTCAATCTTGTATTGAATCTGGTTTTTCTTCTGTAATGATTGACGGTTCTCACCATAGTTACGAAGAAAATGTTGCTTTAACAAAAAAAGTTGTTGAATATGCTCATAAATTTGATGTTACAGTAGAAGGTGAACTTGGAGTTTTAGCTGGTGTTGAAGATGAAGTTTCTGCAGAACACCACACATATACACAACCAGACGAAGTTCAAGACTTTGTTGGTAAAACAGGTGTAGATAGCCTTGCAATTTCTATTGGTACTTCTCATGGTGCTTACAAATTTAAACCAGGTCAAAATCCAAAGATCAGACTCGACATTTTAGCAGAAATTGAAAAAAGAATACCAGGTTTTTCAATTGTATTACATGGAGCTTCGTCTGTTCCACAAGACCTCGTTGCATTAGTTAATAAATATGGTGGAAAAATGGACGATGCTATTGGTATTCCTGAAGAACAATTGAGAGAAGCAGCAAGATCAGCTGTTTGTAAAATTAATATCGACTCAGACGGTAGAATAGCAATGACTGCAGGTATCAGAAAAGTATTTGCTGAAAAACCATCTGAATTTGATCCAAGAAAATATTTAGGTCCTGCAAGAGATGCTTTAAAACAACTCTACATTCATAAAATCAAAAATGTATTTGGAAGCGACGGAAAAGCTTTATAACATTTCTTAACCACTGGCTTAGGTCAGTGGTTATTTTACATATCCATTAAAACATTCCTCTGTCCCTAATAAATAAAAGTTAAATTTGAGTATATAAAATTAGGAGCAGAGGATTAGATATTCAACCCCCAAATAAAACCAAACTATACAAAAATTTTTCGGTTAACCTAAAAATTTGTCTATTGAAATTAATTATTAAATGTAGTATTAATTAATGTATAAAATATTAAGGGGGACTCTCTATGAAAATGTTTTTATTTATATTTATTTTTTGCTTCGCTACAAGTTGTATTTATGCAAATGAAAAAATTGATTTTCCGAAAAAAGAAAGCATTTCTTTATTTAAAACCAATAAACAATCAAATTTTAATAAATTTAAAAATGAAATTAATGAAAAAATAATGGCTTATAAAGGTGTTATGATTGCAGGTATTGTTGTTTCTTCTATTTCTAATTTTAGTTTTTTAGCAGTTCCATTTGTTATTTTTACTCCTTTTTTTTGGTATATTCTTATTTATTTAACTGTTAGTGCCGCTTTATGTAATATTGCAGGATTAATTCTTTTTATAGTAGGGTGTGCAGGGCTTACGAGTTTATCACATAAACTAAAGTCTAATGTTAGTATTGATGATAGGAATAATAATTTAACTTTTGCATTATCTTATAAACTATAAAATATAATCATAAAAGCGACATTAGCAATGTCGCTTTTGGTTATTATTTACTATTTAGCTTTAGAATGATACTGTTTCTCCATCTTTTGGTATGATTAACCTATCTAGTGATATACCTACTTGATCTGCCATTTGACGAAGATTGTCACGAGTAACCGTGCAATGATCTAATGACTCCATGTGTACTGCTATTATTTTAGCTTTTGGAGCTGCGTTTACTAGATCAATGGTTTGTTTTGCATCCATAAGTATAGGGTCAAATCCCGGAATTACTGCACCTCCAGAATTTGTAATTATAATATCTGGATTAAATTTTTTTATTACATTTTCTACTTCTTCGCACCAAATACTATCACCTACCCAATAGATAGTTGGTTTTCCAGCAGATTGAAGTACAAATCCAGATACTTTACCCATAAGCTCAAGTATTTTTCCACTGCCATGTATGCCACCTACTCGAGTAATTGTAATTCCTTTCCATTTAAACGATGTTTCAACAGGAGTAACATTCTTAAAACCCTCATTTTTTCTACTTACTTCATCACCCTGTTGACAAAAAATTTGTACATCTTTTGATATAGCATCACTCGCTACTTTATCAAAATGATCAGGATGGTTATGAGTAACAATAACACTGTTTACATTTTCCAATATCTTTTCTATTTGTATTGGTAGATCAACAATTGGGTTTCGTTCAATCCCAGCAAAAGGCTCCATCGCTCCTTTTTGTGAAAGCATAGGATCAATAAGAATTGTTTGTCCTGCATAATTTACTTTCATTGTCGCATTTCGGATAAGTTGAATTTTGATTTTTTCTCCATTTTTACAACCTATTAATGAAAAAATAAAAATAAAAAACCCAATAATACCTCTTTTAAACATAATTTACCTTCCTAACTTAAAAAATTATATTGATGATATTTTGTTTCATCTGATATTTGTAATACTATCAAAAAATTAATGAAGTGTAAATTACCCACTTTTTCGTGTGTATATATTATTTTAATAGTATTTGATTATCGTTACTTAATTTTTTGATCTGTCATTAAGGGACGGAGGTGGAGTCTACTTATTGGGTTATTTAAAAATTTATTTGTAGAAATAGATTTTTCAAATTAAGATTTTCTACATTCATTTATATATTCTTGTCCAACTTCTTGCATAATTTCTAAGGCTTTAATAATTTTTTTGCCTTTATCTTCAGTTAAAAAATATTCTACCTTTAAAGGGTATCCTTCAAAATTTAACTTATCTATTAGATCAAATTCTCTCAACTCTTTTAATTGTTCTAATAACATCTTTTGGCTAATTCCTTTAATGTCTTGTTCTAATTGAGATAATGATGCTTTCCCATGATATTTTAACTGCCAAAGAATAACTGTTTTCCATTTCCCTTTAAGAATATCATGAATAATTTCTAAAGGACAAGTATATTCTTTTCTAATTTTCATTTTATAACCTCTTTTAAATATTATTAAAAAAAAATTGATGAATTAAATTCAGAAAAGACTATTTAATATAAATATTAACCTATTTTATTAAAAATTTTCCAATTTCTGGCAGATTAGCATATTCATAATATGCTGCAAAAACTTTATTTTGATCAATTTTTTTTAATGAATCTTCAAGTTTTTTTCTGAGTTTATCCCCTTTATCATCTTTTTTGACAGCAAGACCAATTGAAATTTTTTGAGTAGGAAGTTGTTTAAAATAAATATCTGTTATTCCAAGTTTTTTTAAAGTTGTCATACTTGATACTCGTTCAAACCAAAAAGCATCAATTCTTCCAGTTGAAAGCATTTTTAAAAGACTATTAATTTCACCTTCATAAAATTGTTCAATTTTTATACCCGTTACAGAACTTGCGAACTCCTTATTACCTCTTGGAATACCGATTTTCTTTAATTTATCAATCTTGTTTAGATTATTTTTATTTTTAACGTATATATCAGTTATTGTAGGTATATTCCAATCAATTTCTTGGGCATATTGATAAAATTCTTCAGTTTCAACTTTATAAGGGGTATGACCAATTAAGTCCAACGTTCCTAAGCTTAATTCTATTTTTGCTCTATTGTAAGGATAAATTTTTATATCAAATTTAAAATCACTTACTTTTTCGATTTCATGTAAAAGATCAATAGTAAACCCTGTGCCATCTTCGTTTATCATTGGTGGAAATGGCTCAACGCCTACACTAACAGTTTGTTGAGCTGTAATAACTGTTAAAATAAATGTCAACATAATAAAAATCGTAATTTTTTTCATAATTTTTTCTCCGTCAATTATTTTTGTAATGCCAAATTTCTTGATACTAGTGATTTATTATAATTTTAATACTAAATGAAAAAAAAGTCAATTACCTCCTTTTTGTGGGTACTATGTTTTATAATGATAATCGTACAGATTGTCATTATATACCTGAAATGTTTTTTTACAACTTGTTTACTTAAAAGGGTTTAGAAAAAAAATGATCATTGAATTTAAGACAAACCAGAAACATTTCAGTATATTAAACCGATATTCGAGTATCAATGAGGCGAAGTAGAGATAAATTTAAAAATTAATCCACCAACATTGCTAATCAAAAATGATACAATCCACGCAAGAGTAATACTATAAACTAAAGATATTATAGCCCATTTGGTCGAATTTGTCTCAGATTTTATTACAGCAATTGTTGCAAGACAGGGAGTATATATTAAAATAAATGCTAAATAACTAAAACCTATTATAGGATTAATTAATGTCGGGAGTACAACTGTAAAACTATCAGAAGCAGAATACAAAACGCTTAAAGTAGAAATTACAACTTCTTTTGCAACAACTCCAGTTATTAAACCAACAGTCATTTTCCAATCAAAGCCAAGTGGAATAAATATTATAGAAATAATTTTACCAAGCCTACCAATTAAACTGTGTTCTCCTCCAAATTCTACTCCAACAGGAAAATAAGACAATACCCATAAAATTGCAGATGCCACAAAAATTATAGTACCAGCCTTAATAAAATAATGTTTAATTTTTGGCAATGTCCCTGTAATTGAGTTTAGAATATGAGGTGTTCTATAAGGAGGGAGTTCCATAATTAAACCATCAGATTTTTTCTTTAATACAGTTTTATTTAATATAATACCAGTTAGAATACTAATTAAAATTCCTATCATATATAAAGCAAATACCGATATTCCACCATATTTACCAAAAAAAGCACCAGAAAGAAGTACAAATACAGGTAAACGAGCAGAACAGGCAATAAATGGCACCATTAGAATAGTTTTAATTTTTTCTTCATGGCTTTCTAAAGTACGGGCAGCCATTATTGCAGGGACATTGCAACCAAATCCCATAATTAGCGGAATAAATGACTTTCCATGAAGCCCAATCTTGTGCATAAATCTATCCATAACAAAAGCAGCCCGTGACATATAACCGCTATCGTCCAAAATCGACATCAAAAAAAACATTATAAAGATATATGGTATTAAAAGTAAAACATTGCCAACTCCGCCCACGATTCCATCTTTTAATAAAGAAACAATTAGTTTATTTGGAATGTAAGTAATAAAATGCGACAAAAATGCAAGTAGATTTTCCATATAACCAATTAAAATATCACCAACAAAAAATGTTGCCTGAAAAAGCAAAAACATAACCAAAAAAAACACTGGAACACCAAAAAATTTATCAAGTGCAATTAGATCAAGAAAATTAGAAACAATTTCTTTCACTTGTTTTTTTCTCATGAACTCTTTTAATACTTCTGCTTCAATACCTCTTGTTATACCATAAATCCAATCTGGGATTGCAATTGCTAAATCAGTACTAATAGATTTGGTTAGTTCTTTCCTTGCCAAGTCCAAAAGTCCATAAACCTCAGTGGAATGTTTTTTTATTTCTTCTGAAACTTCAATATCTTTTTCCAAAAATTTTAGGGCATACCAATTTTTATAATCCTTAAATTTGTCTATATTATCAAATTCCTTAGAAAATAACCTAATAGTCTGGATTATGTTTGCTTCATCATCAGGTATTTTAAATTCTTTATTTTTTGTAGAATTATTTAAATATTCATTAATTTTTTGCTTTAAATTATCAATTCCTTTTGCATCACGAGCAACAGTTTCTACGATTTGTACGCCAAGCAATTCTGAAAGTCTTTTTGTATCTATTTTATTGCCTTTTTCTTCTACTTCATCTATCATATTTAAGACAAGAATAGTTGGTATTCCAATAAACAGTAGTTGCATTGTTAAAAATAACTGCCTTTCTAAGTTTGTTGCATCAACTATATTTAAAATTAAATTGGGTCTTTCATTTATAAGATAATTTCTTGTTACTTTTTCTTCGAGGGTATAAGTAGAAAGGCTATAAATACCGGGTAGATCGATAGCATTTATTTTTTGTTTACCTACACTAAATTTACCCTCTTTTTTTTCTACTGTAACGCCAGCCCAATTCCCGACATGCTGGTTTGAGCCGGTTAATTTATTAAATAAAGAAGTTTTTCCACTATTAGGTTGTCCTATAATTGCTATATTTAAATTATGTTTTAACATTATATAACCTCTACATTTATTTTTTTTGAAATATTTCTACCAATGGCAATATTTGCACCTTTTACTTGTATAATAATAGGTCCTGTTTTGTCATTTTTAACAATCCTAATTTTTTCATTATCAAGGATTCCTAAGTCTTTTAACCTTTTTTGTGAATTAATACCGCCTTCAATGTCTTTAACAGTGGCATTTTTTCCTTCTCTGCATTCAGAAAGATTAACAACCATAAAATCCTCCTTATCTTTTATAATTATCCATAAAAATTTCTATCTTTTGTAAAGTTTCTATATTTAAATAATGTTCGATTGAACAAGCATCGTTTTCTGCTACTTCCTCTGACACCCCAATTATATCTTTGAGAAATCTTTTTAACATAATGTGTTTATTAAGAATGGTTTGTGCCTCATTTTTACCTTCATCAGTTAGTTCTATATAACCATATTTCTCATGAGAAACAAAATGCCTATTTTCAAGCTCTTTTAGTGCATTTATAACAGATGGTTTTTTTACATTTAATTTTTGAGAAAGGTCTTTTACTCTTGCCACTCTTTTTTCTTCAGTAAGAATAAATATTGCTTCCAAATAATCTTCAAGGCTTTTTGTCATTTGTCATTCCTAATAAAGTTAGTCTATACTAACAAAATTACAATAAAGTAACTTAGAAGTCAAGATAAATTTTGAAAAATTTATTATTTTATCTAAAAAAAGATTTGTCTGATTAAATTATTTTGGATAGTAAAAATTGGAAGAAGTTTTTTTGAAAATAATTTGGTAATTTTACAGTATAGATATACCCCAAAGGGACAGACATTTATTTTTAATCATTCACTCAATACCCATAAAAATTATATCCACCGCCATTATTTTGAGTTGGGTCGTCGTAATAATAATCGAGTAATTCAAACCAATTTTCGATTATTTTATTGTCTTGAGTTGCGTTATCTTTGCACCAAAATAATTTTCCATAATAATTATTTGCACCAATAACTTGTTGAGTATCAAGGCTTGTGTACCACCATTGATAAGCCCACATTGGTTTATAATTATACATTCTATTCCCGTCAGTAAAAAAAACTGACACACCATTCTTATCTGGGGTAAAATTATTATATATTGAACCAGCAAAAGATTTTACAACAAAACTATCAACGCTATTCATTACAACTAAAGCCTGATCTCTTATTTCTTTAGAAAAACTTGTCGAATTATAAATATTTTCTGCCAAACTATACAAGTCAAACAAAGGACTATAAACCCAATTAAAAAAAACATTGCTATTAAAATATTTTATAGAATAAGCCCTTGCAAGTTCAACATTTGTTTGTTCATTTTTTAATAAACTGGCTAATTTATCAAAATTTTGCTTTACGGCAATTATTTGGCTCATGTCATAAACTCCAAACGATTGATCTTGATAAGATTTTCCAGCAGTATCATAATATTCTTCTATAATAATTTTTGTAAAATCAACAGGGGACAGAGTCACTGGGTTATAATAAAGTTCGTTTCCACCATACAAGTCGTCAGCCTCATAAGATGTTTTTGTAGAATATTTAATCCTTTCAAAAATATTTTTATAATTCCAACCACTACCAATTTCATCTGATGGAGAGGCTACTATATACTTGGTATTAAAGTCATTGTTTTGTGGATTAAATTGATATAATACTTCAATATTACCCATAACACATGCGTCAAATCCTAAAATATCAATAGAATCTTTTGCCTCAAGTCCATCTGTTATCTCACCAATATACAAAGCATCATTATCAGAAGAATAATCTATACCTATCATTTTTTGTTTTTCTTCAACACTATCTATAATACTCAGGTCTAATCCTTTCCCTCTAATGCCAGCCCCATGGTTTTCTATAAATAAAGCGTAATTTGTTGCAGGATAATTATTCTTACAAAATTCAATAAATTTTTTTAAAGTATTAACGTCACCCATATTAGCTTCATAGGTCGAATTGATAGTAATTTCTGGAAACTCTGCCCCCCCAGCAAGCCTTTTTGCACTGTTACTTTTTATTTCAAAAAGTCTCGTGTCACTAAAATTTTCACCTAATATAGAACTATTCTCTGAATAATATGGGCTTCTATCAATTAGCAATATTAAATTAATACCTTCCTGATAACCTTGTTTCATTTCTTCCACATCATCTAATAAATAAGGCTCAAGATCGTTATCAGCAACAGAATAAACCATCACTGTCCATTTGCTTAAATTAATACCATTTTGGTTCACTGTAACAAGGCAAGTATCTTGTTTTGAAGTGCTATCTTTCGCTTTAGCAGTAATTACTGCAACCCCGATATGTTTTGGATACAAAACTCCATTTGAATCAATATCAACAACATCTTTATTATTAGTTGACCAGAGTATTTCTGCGTTTTGTGGAATTATTATTACATCAAGTTTTTTATTTTGATTTATATCTACTGTACAGTCTGATAATAAAATATCAAGTTTATCAATATCTATTTTTTTTTGAACTTCTTGAGTGCATGACATTAATATTATAACAAAAAGAATTGTTAATAACTTGTCAATAGATTTATCTTTTATTAAATGTTTGTGGAAAAAAAAATTATTAATCATATAAATAATACGCTCAAATACTTTGGATTTGTTAAAAAAATTAATTCTCGATCATCGGTTCATACAATTTCTCGGAATATAAAACATCATTTTGAGGTTCCAAAAAATCATAAAAAACAAAAGGGTCTATTTCCACAAACCTATCAAATAAAACAGAAAGTAATATTATATCGTCTGAAGAAAGATAATAATAAAAAACTTTATCCTCTATTTTTACTTGAAAATAACCTGTGTAATTCCCATTTTCAAACTTTTCTATTGTTAATTTATTTATATTACAACTAGAATTATTTAACACATCGATAAAAATATTATACATATTATTTGTGATTTTTCTGTCATTTTCTAAAAAATTTATTATTTGATTTGCAATATTAGGAGATATTTTAAAATAAAAAGATTTACCTAAATTATCATTTAATATCGCAATAGGTGTATCTGATTTGAAGTCATAGAATAGGTTGTTAAAATTTAAATCCATAATAATCTCCTCTAACTATTATTTTATCTCAAATTTAATAGAATTCAACATTTTTAAAGATTTAAATAAAAAATGTTTAATTTTTTTAACATTCATTTACAATATTCTCAATTTATTATTGCAGTTCTTATTTGACAATCAACTAATTGCTTTTTAGATAAAAATTTAGAATTTTTATTTTCAAATATTAATTGCAAATTCACTTAATTCTTCCAATACCCATTTTGCTTGTATTGGCATAGGAGTTAAATTAGACAATTTGTTACAATTCTCTTTTATTTTGTCTAAGTAAGAAAAATCTTTTTTATCAACACAATCTAAATAAAATTCTATAAATTCTATGAAAATAGGTATTTCTGTACTAAACATCCCAACATTAGGCAATATCCCCTTTGCTAATGCAATATTTTCTCTGGATTCGTAAAAATTATCCTGTTTTAGATAAGCAAAAGCCAAATCAGCAAAAGGAATTATGATATTTGCCCAATTATCAATGATAAATGTCGAATTAAATTCTTTTTTATATTCTATGCTTGATTTTAACTCAATTATTGCCTTATCATACTGTTTTAATGAAATATATAACTCACCTATATTTTTACATACCATTCCAAGCTCATACCTATTGTCAATATCTTCACAGATTTGCCTTGCTTTTATATGACAATCTAAAGATTTCTCATAATCTTCTTTTTCCATATATAAATAACCAATTCCAGACAAATTATAGGCTGTATGCAATAAATCATTTGTTTGCATTGATATTTCTTTTGATTTGTTTAAAAAAAGAAATTTATGCTCTGTTTTATCAAAAGGACCTGTCGCTGCCCTAAAATAATAACTCATTCTTTCATAATCATAGAGAAGATATTTTTCTCCTTCTTTAATAATATCAAAAATTTCATCAACAGATTGTTTATCCAAAAGTAATTTACTTCTTTTATGGGCAGCATATAAAAAATACCATAATAAATTTAAAATTCTTTTATGCTCCTTGTCAATATCTATATATTTATTATCAAGGATTCGTCTTGCAAGCATAAACCTATTTAACAAATCATCGTAAGATTCTATATCTCTGTGAATATTTATAATATGAATGCTTTCTATGAGAGAATATATTAAATAAAAATGATTTCCTAATTCTTTTGCAATTTGTTGAAATTCATTTAAATAATGAGTCAAATATTCATCTCTTATAAATAATTTTTTGTGAAATAATTGAACTTTAGAAAGAAAAATTAACTGTAAGTCATTATATTTTTTTGCATAAGAAAGTGCTTTTAGATAAAACTCTTCACCTTTATTATCATTAAAAGCTAGTGTTTGGGCTATGAAATAGTAAATTATACCAATATTTAACTTTATTTTAACTTCATAAGATAAATATTGTTCTTCAATTTGAAAATTTAGACAAGATATTGGCGTATCATGGAATAAAACATCATTTTCTTCATTTTTAAGTATTTTTTTGGCTAAAAATAAAGATTTATTTAGATATTTATAGGCAGTTTTATAATCAAGAATGTTTCTATATTTAATACCAGATATAAAATAATAATAAATCGCATCTTTTTCAGAATGACCATTTTCAAGATGAAAAGCTATAATTTCATAAATATCAGAAAGGTTATGTGTATATTTTTCAAAAAGTACATTTGCAATTTTTTGATGAATTTCTTTTTTATTATTAGATTGAATTCTATTATATAAAGATTCTTGGATTTGTTGATGTGTAAACTGAAAATTTTTATGTTGACCTATGGTATTTTCTGAGAGAAACCCAAATCCTATAAATTTTTTTAAATAAATATCTATATTTTCATCTGGAAATAAGGTAGAAAGTATTTCAAAGTTTATATTTTTACCAAAAAAACTTGCAACAGAAAGAACTTCTTTTTCTTTTTTGTTTAGTTTATTTATACGTGACAAAACAAGGTCTGGTATAGAAAATATAATATTGGTATTCCTTTTTGCCTCTTCTGTTAAATATAAAAAATTATTTTCTTGATATAAAAAATTATTTTCTTTTAAAAAGTTAATTATTTCAACAAGATAGTAAGGATTACTTTTAGAATGATTTAACAAATAATCTTTTAAATCTACCGATATATTACCATTAATTAATTTGTTTATTATCCCTAAAGACCTCTCTTCAGAAATTTTATTTAAAGTAATCGTTTTTAAATTAACATTTTTCGGATTCCAATTATTATGCTCTTTTTTTGATATAATAAACAATATATTTGAGTTTTTTAGTGTCCGCATTAAATAATCAAGTAAATCTAGAGAGGAATCATCAAAATTATCTATATCTTCAAATATCAAAATTAAATTTTTTATTTTTGAGATGTATAAAAAAAACATTCTAAACGCATCATAAATAATTTGAGTATTTAAAGAAAGTTTTTGAAAATCTTTACTTTGGCTAAACAACTCTGAAATATAGACATTTTGAATAGCCAAATCTTCTCTAAAATCTTTTGAGAACCTAAATAATTTGTTTCTTAAAGATTCTCCGTTTTTTATATCAAAAAAATTATAAAACATTTCTCTAAAAGGCTGCCATGGAAATTGTTTTAAATAAATATTTCCAGAAGTATTAAATATATAATTTTTTTTGTAAGATTTTATTATTTTGAAAATTCTATATATAAATCTATTTCTACTTATATCACTATCACTTATTAGTTGAACATATTTTGATTTTTTATCATTATTTTCGTTATAGATATTGAGAAGTTCTTGTAATTCCAAGTCATATTCAAAAGGTAATAAAAAATAATTATTTGCTATGTATTCCAATTTATCTTCCATATTATTTTTTTAGTATATATCTCAATTATTCAAATTGTCGATTTAACCTTAAAATGTTTTAGAATATCTTTATATAAATTAAACTTATTAATAATACAAGGTTTAAAACATTTTAAATATCTACTTAAATTAAAAAGAGATAATTTAATTATAAACAAAATTTTAAAATTTGTCAAAAAATATGAGTAAAAGCCTTACATTTAAATAAAGCTTATAGACCCTCAAAAAAACTGAAGTTTATTACTACACTTATTCTTTTAAACTTTGATTAGACACATATAATTATAATAGAATACGTAAAAATTTCAAATATTTTTTAACAAAAAAAATTAAACAAAAATTTCGCTTTGTCCCCAGAGTCTATACTGACAATTATTCAAATTGTTAATATATACTATATCTCTATAAATTTATTTGCATTAAAATAAATTTTACTTCTATTATTTATTATCATTTTAAAAGTGTTTAACTATTAATTAAAAATCAGAGATGAATATTATTTTTGATCTCTCAGTTTTTTCGATCCACAATATATAAAATATATATAAATATTTCTTGAATTTCTGAAAGAAATATATTATATTCCTAAAAATTTAAACAACGAAATAATTTAATGCAAGGAGGCAAACAATGGAATATAATTTAGATAAGCCATTGATTAGAGATGATAAAAATGGTAGACTGAAAGCAAGTCCAGATATTTACAATTTAGTAGATATCGAAGAGGGGCAATATTATAGAAATATTTTCCCTTATTCAGAAATACCAAAAGTTCCTTTTAATGACAGATTTGTACCAATGAACACACCAAAGGAAGTTTGGATTACCGATACATCTTTTAGAGATGGTCAACAAGCAAGGCCTCCTTATGCTACTGAGCATATAGTTCAACTCTACAAGTTTTTAAATAAACTTGGTGGCAAAAATGGAATGATCAGACAAACTGAATTTTTTCTTTACAGCAAAAGAGACCGAGAAGCCATTGAGAAATGCCTTGCCCTTGACTATAAATTTCCAGAAATTACTTCATGGGTTAGAGCGACAAAATCGGACTTTGAACTTGTAAAAAGTTTTGGATTAAAAGAGACTGGTATTTTAACATCTGTTTCTGACTACCATATTTTCAAAAAAATGAAAAAAACAAGACAAGAGATATTAGATCAATATCTTGGGATTGTTAAAGATTCTTTGGAAGCTGGTATTATTCCACGATGTCATTTTGAAGATATAACAAGAGCAGACTTTTATGGTTTTGTAGTACCTTTTGCAACAGAACTTATGAAACTCTCTGAGGAAGCAAGAATGCCAGTAAAAATTAGAGCATGTGATACTCTTGGACTTGGCGTTACTTATCCTGGTGCAGCATTACCAAGATCCGTTGCTGGTACAATATACGGACTTAGAGAATATGCAGGTGTTCCATCAGAACAGCTCGAATGGCATGGACATAATGACTTTTATAAAGGAACCGTCAATGCAGCAACAGCATGGCTTTATGGTTGTTCATCTGTCAACTGTACAGTACTTGGTTTTGGTGAAAGAACTGGTAATACCCCAATTGAAGCAATGGCAATTGAGTATGCTCAAATATTTGGTAATACAAATGGAATGGATTTGAGTATTATTACAGAAATTAGAAATTTCTTAGAAACATATACAAATACAGTTATTCCTACAAACATGCCTTTTGTTGGTAAAGATTTTAATACAACAAGAGCAGGAATTCACGCTGACGGTCTTTTAAAAGATGAAGAAATTTATAACATCTTTGATACTGGTAAAATTTTAGATAGACCACCAGAAGTTATGATTACAGATAAATCTGGTACTGCTGGTATTTGTGCTTGGATTAATGTTTACTTCAACCTCGATAAGGAAGAAGAAGTTCATAAAGACGATCCTTTAATTAAAGAAATATACATGTGGGTATTAAAAGAATATGAAGAAGGACGAATTACTACTATTTCAGATCAGGAATTAATCGAAATGGTAAGAAAATATTTTCCAGATATTTTTAACAAAAAAGTTATTTCTGGCAATTTCTTAAAAATTAAATCAGACTAATTTATACAAAGAGGCTGTCTCATGTCAGCCTCTTTTAATTTTTATTTTAGATGATTTTTGAGTAAAAAAAGATAAATATAAAAAATAAAGCCAATAACTTCCCGCAATTGTGAGCAATACTTAATAATCCCAACTCCAAACTTACATTAGTTACTTAGAAAACCACACTGAAACTTCATTGATTTTTTTATTTAAGAATACACAGAGATTAATATGAATTATAAGTAGTACCAAAAAATTATTCTATCTATTTGGGCTTAAATTGAGTTTTAATTAAATTATTAGTAATCAAACTATTATTTTATCTCCGATGATATTATTTTTTGCAGTTTAGGTTAATAAATTGCATTCAAGTTTAATAAATTGATGGTTCATTTTTTAGATATTAATGTAAAATCAACTAAATTTAAAAAAATTCTTTTGGAGGATATTAAAAAATGGATGAATTAAAAATTATCATTAGAGATTTTAAAAAACAAAGGGTAAGTAAAAGAGAGTTAATAAAACATCTTTCTTCTACAATTATTTCTATTCCACATCTTTTTGGGTATTATGACCACGATACCAAAACTGAGTTTTTTGTTGAGGTTACCAGTAAAATTGAAAAATTTATTTC
>MIAN01000251.1 GCA_001829125.1 Spirochaetes bacterium GWB1_27_13
AAAGATATAGCAATTACAAAAAATATTGTTTGATTTTTTAAACTAATATCCAAATTTACAAAATGTAACATTATTGATAATACTAAAAGAAATACAGCTATTAAATAAAAACAAGAAGTTATTAGGGCAGATATTAAAGAATAAGATAAAAGTGATATACTAATTATTTGACAACCTATCTTCCAATTATGAAGTAATAGATTAATTATTAATGACAAGATTAACAAGAAGATACATATTATTCCACTAAATAGTGAAATCCAGTCATACAATGTTTTAATATTTGTTAAATTACTAAAAATTGAAAGCCCAAATATCGCACAAAACCAAATAATAATCGCAGTGTAGAAATATTCTACACTGCGAAAAAAGAATACCTTTTCTTTTGATAGCCTTATTTTGAAAGCCAATGATATTCTCCTGGAACAACTGATTTAATTTTTTTTGAAATTAACTTTAATAACATATCCTTTTCCTCCTTATAACAATATATAAATTCTGTTTAAAAGATTTTTTATTATTCGTTAATATCTTCCTCTTCTTTTACGACAAAATGTTTATCGTAAAATCTTTTTTCTTCCATCAAATATTTCTTTAAATTATCTGCTTCTTTAATAATTTCTTTTAAATAATTGTTAAAATCATCCTGATTTAATTTTCTTACATCACATAGGGTGAAATTTTCTGTTTTTCTTCTTATTTTAAAGAATATATTCCATATTGATAGTCTTATATTAGAAACCTCATTTTTAACCTTTTGGATATATGACATAATATGCTCCTGAAATTTATATAAAAATAAAAAAATATATTTACAAAAATCATATTATTTTATACAATAATATCTAATTTGAGTAAAATTATAAAGAGTATTTATGTTACGCGTTCTGTAATATTATATATCACTTTTTGTAATATGTCAAATATAATTTATAACTTTTTGTATAAATTTATTATTTTTTTTGAAAGAGGTAATTATGACAATTAACGAACGGTTTAAAAGTCTAAGAGATCATTTCGGCTATAATCAAATTCAATTTGCTAAAGTTTTAAATTTAACTTCAGGCATGATTAGTAGTATAGAAAGTGGGGATAGAGAACCATCGAAGAATGTAATAATTCTATTATATCGACAATTTAACATTGATATTACTTGGCTTCTTACAGGTACAGGAGAAATGTTTACCCAATCTGATAAGGATAGAGAAATCGAAAAAGTAATTATTTCTAAAATAAATACAATGATTTACGAAAGAAAACTAAACTATGCAGATATAGCTAAAACTTTAAACTTACCGGAAGAGAATCTAAAATTAATATTAGATTATAAACAAAAATTGACTATAAGATTACTCGTTGATTTTTGTTATATTCTTGATATTGATGCTAATTATTTTATTCTTGATAGAAAAGAAAACTTAGAAAAATTAAAAAGTGAAACAGAAGGTGTGGCTCCTGACGAATTAGCTGATTTATTAAGAAGATATGCTCCTCCACAACTAATGAGTGAAATCAAAGAAAAATTATTAAAAATTAAAAATCTTACCTAATCATTTTATGAAATCAAACTAATTACAATAGAAAAAAGAGGCTGTCTGGTCTAAAAAATCAGGCAGAGCTCTGTCCCTCTTCTTTTGCTAAATATTAATTTGATATTTACTACAACATTCCCAGTTTTTATTTTTATCAATTTACTGAGAAAATATAGTCACTTTGTGGTAAAAAACTTATTTATTAAAAGCTATAACTGGAATAAATGAGTGACATTCGATTTATTTATTAATTACAAATTTTTTAAACTAAAAATGTAAAATTTAGATAAAAAAGGTTGATTATTTTTGTTTTTTTATTTAGATTTTATCTACGAGGTTTATTAATGGGTAAAATATTAGGTTTTATTTTGGGCTTTGCTATGGGTGGTCCAGTTGGAGCTTTGGGTGGACTTGTATTAGGTTTTATATTTGATAGTAATGTCAAAGTTTTTACAAACTACAATTTTAACGAAGATCAAGCGGATAGCGATAAACTTATTATCGAGTCATTTCCTTTATTGGCAGCCGAAATTATTAGTTCTTATGGTATTGATAAAGTTTCAGTTTTAACAGTTAAAAACATATCATTACAACTTTTTGGTTCGCAAAGAGCAAAAGAAGTAATGACTAAATTCAAAAACTATATAGAAAATGGATATTCTTCCTACCAACTTGAAGATGTGCTTCATAATATAAATGCTACTTTTCCTTCAAGTACAAAAATAAATTTAATAAATATTTTATTTTCTATAATAAAGTCAAGAGGATTCTATTCTCAAGAAGAAATTTCGGCACTAAAAAGAATAGCAGAAGCCATTGGGCTTAGACTCAATCAATCCAATAATGAAGATAAATTCTATGGATACCACACAAATTATGACTATAACTCTGGCTATCAAAACAATTATGCAAAACCGCCAAAAGATTATTACGCAATACTTGAAATATCAGAAAATGCCTCAGATGAAGAAATAAAAAAACAATACAGAACTCTTTGTAAAACATATCATCCTGATAGATTTGAACATCTTCCTGCAAAAGAAAAAAAAGAATATGAAGAAAAAATGAAAGAAATTATAGATGCTTATGATGAAATAAAAAAACAAAGAGGCATAAAATAATACCATTGTGTTTAAATTTTACAATGATATAACACAGATCAATCAGATCTTCGCAGATTAAAATCTAATTACTTGATATTAAAGTAATTAGATTTTATACCAACTATTAACCATTTTTAACGATACATATTAATTTTTTTAACACGAAGTTTACAAAGAATTGGAAAAAATTTCGATAAAATAGGTGTTTTTTTAAAAAAATTTATTGGAGTTTTTAATCATAATTCTCTTTTTTATTGTATTTTCTTCGTGATCTTAGTTTACTTCGTGGTTTTAACTAATTTTAGTTATCACCAAAATATGTTAATAGTTAGTATATCTATAAATATTCTAATTACATCAAAGGAAATTTTTTCAAACCAATATGAAAATTCTTGCTTTTTTTCGTAAAATGAGTTAATTTCGACAAAACATCTTTTATTTTAAGGTAGGTTTATGAAACAAAAAATTGGCGTTATTTTTGGTGGTAAATCTGTTGAACACGAAGTTTCTATTATTACTGGTTTACAAGTTGTAGAAAATATAGATAAATCAAAATATGAAGCTATTCCAATTTATATCGATAAGGATGGCAACTGGTATTATGGTGAGAATCTAAAAGATGTAAAAATATTTACTTTATGGGAAAAGAATAAGAAAAAAGCAAAACAATTTTTTCCTTCTTTTGATAAAAAAGATGGTAAAAATATTTTAAATAAAATAGATGCTCTTGTAATTGCAATGCACGGTAATTATGGTGAAGACGGTAAATTACAGGGTTTATTAGAATTCGTTGATGTTCCATATACAAGTAGTGGCGTTGTTGGCTCAGGGGCTGGCATGGATAAAATTGTTATGAAAAGTATCTTTGAGGGAATGGATTTGCCAGTTTTACCTTATTTATGGTTTAATAGGGATGATTGGACTAAAAACCAAAAAGAATTGATAAATAAAATCCATTATACTCTTAATTATCCAATTTTTGTTAAACCTGCAAATCTTGGCTCATCAATTGGTATAAGCATGGCAAAAAATGAAGAAGAATTAATTAATGCGATAGAAATTGCAATAAGCTATGATAAAAGAATTTTAGTAGAACGAGGCGTTGAGAAAGCAGTCGAGGTAAATTGTTCTGCCTTATGTAAAGATGGTGAAATTTTGGTTTCTACTATGGAAGAGCCAGTTAAATGGGAAAAATTTTTGAGTTTTGAGGACAAATATATAAAGAGTAACTCAAAGTCAAAAGGTGGAATGTCAAGTATGTCTCGAAAAATTCCTGCTGAAATAAGTAACGAAATAAAATCTCACATAGAAAAATACACAAAAGAAATTTACCGTACAATGGACTGTAAAGGCGTTGTTAGGATTGATTATATTCTTGATGACGATAGAACGAAAGTTTATGTAAATGAAATAAATACTATACCTGGTTCGCTTAGTTTCTACCTTTGGGAGCCATCTGGGATTAAATTTGCCGATTTAATTGATATTTTGATAAAAGAAGCAATAACTACTAACAAAGACAAAGAAAGAAACATTGTTAGATATGATTCCGAACTTTTAAAGAAACTCGGTGGGGCAAAGGGTTCTAAAAGATAACAACACTAAGAACTTGAATTACTTGCAATTTGTTTTATAAATATAACTAATGGTACTTACCCAACGTATTCTCAAATAACAAGTTGTGATAAAAAATTAATGAATGATCATCTCAACAGATCAAATAAGAATATCTTGGGAAGAACATAAGGAATTAGAGTAAAAGAGATAGAAGTCAAGTATAATATTCTATAAAAGATAATCTAAATTAAAATATATTTTCAAAATGGAAAAATGTAATTATTTCAAAATATTTTTTTATTTTTGAGTATCCAATAGATGTCGTTAGCTCGCTCTGGTGTGGTTTGTGAGTTGCTTTTTGTTTGAATAAGAAGCAAGTCAAAAACCAGACCTAATTGATCGTAATTTATTGAATGATTTGTGTTTTTATGCGGTCAACTGTACATAATCCTATTTGAGTTTTACTTTTCTTTAATATAAAAATAAATTTTTTAGATTTTATTGTTATTTTATTCATCAGAGTAATAATCATAAAAAATAAAATTTTTCTTAAAATCAGTAATATTGTTATAAACTTCCTTATTTATGTTATTTACTATTAATAAATCCTGTAGTAATATTATTAATAATTTGAAATAAAAAGGATTAAATATGAATAATATTGTCAGAATTGATTCAATTAATGCTGTGCATGAGTGGGCTGGTTATGGAAAACCAGAACATCCATTGATTACGGTGATTGATTTTACAAAAGTTAAAAATACCAATAAATTGAAAGGTCAAACTTTTACTTTAGAATTATATCTGATCAGTATGAAAAAAATGCCGGATAAAGAGGCATTATTTCATGGAAGAAAATACTGTGATTTCAAAGATGGAACTTTATGTTTTATGTCACCAGGTCATATTATTACAATCGATGAGGAAGAAAACACACCAGAAGAGGGATGGGGACTCTATTTTCATCCTAATTTGATTCAAAGAACCAATCTCAACAAACAAATAACAAATTATTCATTTTTTTCATACAATATTTATGAGGCATTGCATGTATCTGATAAAGAAAAGAGTATCCTTAATTCCATTGTTGAAAAAATAAAAGATGAATATAGCAGTCATATAGATCAGCATAGTCAGACTTTAATTATATCAAATTTAGAACTCTTATTAAACTATTGTGATCGTTTTTATACAAGACAATTTTTAACCCGTTTCAATTCAAATCATGATGTCGTAAAAAAATTTAATCAGTTTCTTAATGAGTATTTTAATTCTGATAAAATAAAAACTCAAGGTTTACCATCTGTAAAAGAGTGTGCATACTATATGAATTATTCTACAAACTATCTGAGTGATTTATTAAAAAAGGAAACTGGTAAGACAACATTAGAACATATTCATTACTATGTCATTGACATTGCAAAAAGCATGCTTCTTTCATCTAATAAAACTGTACAAGAAATTTCTTATGATCTTGGTTTTGAATACACCAACCAATTTTCCAGACTTTTTAAAAAAGAAACAAGAATGTCTCCTATAAAATACAGAAATACTTCCTAATATAAGATTAATCCCTATATGCTATTGGAAAGATATGTTTAGTACGAAACTAAAGATTTTTAACCTATAGCAATTGAAATATTTTACTGTAAATCATACTTATTTTGACAAACTATAAACAAATAAAATGAAAAAAAATTATCTTAAAATAAAGGAATAATAAATGAGAAAAAAAATAAATTTAATATTTTTATATGTAATAAATATAATTTTTCTTATGATCTTTCAGTCATGTAGTACATACTCACTGAATATTAACAAACAACATATAGAAAAAAATGGTTATTTGATAAAAAATGTAAATGTATTTACTGCAATACATGGAAAGGAACTTCTTGAAAATGTAAATGTGTATATTAAAAATAAAATTATTGTTAAAATCTCTGCTGATCCTATAGAAATTATAGGTGTTAAAATAATTGATGGACAGGGTAAAACTTTAATTCCAGGTCTCATTGATTTTCATACTCATATTTCATCTGGTACTTTTATACCATGGAAACCTGTAATGTTACCGACAATGGATTTCAATTTTAAAGCATGTCTTTATAGTGGTATAACATCTGTTGTTGACATGGGAGGTAAAATGCCAGAAGATATGTATTCTATTGTTAAAGATATTGACGAAGGGAAAAAACTTGCACCACATTTATTTTTCCCAGGTATAGGTTTTACTGCTCTGAATTCACACCCTATTCCATTTGTTCAACGTATTAAAGAAATTGTTCCTTCTTCCCTATCTTCATTTGTTCCTGATCTTGCATACCAAATTACTTCAGAAACTGATATGGATAAACTTGATAAACATTTAAACTCACATCCTGATTTTACAAAAGTATTTCTTGATGATATTCCTCTTAATACTCCAAAAATGACACTCCCAGTATTAAAAGAAATAGTACGCAGATCTCATGCTAAAAATATTCCTATAATTATACATATAGGAAGAAACGAAGATCTTAAAATGGTAATCGAAAGCGGAGCAGACGGAGTTGCTCATAATGTATATAAAGAAAAGCTTGATCCTAAAATTGCCGAAGAGCTGGCACTAAAAAAAATATTCGTAGTTCCTACAATTTATGTCTGGCACAGTTATGACCTTTTTGCTAATAAACATAGTACAAAGCATTATACAAAATTGGAACTGGAAACTATCCATCCATTAAGGTTAAAAGAACTAATGAATCCTTTCCCATCTTCTTATAAAGAAAAATCAATTTGGAATGCCTGGAACAATGCCATAGGAGAATATACCAAAAATCTCTATCCTAATCTAGCAATATTAAAAGAAGCCGGAGTAATAATACTTTCAGGCACAGATACCCCATGTGAAGGATTGTCGCCTGGAGGGTCTTTACATGTTGAGCTTGAACATTTTGTAAATGCAGGATTAACTCCAACTGAAGCATTAATAGCCAGTACATCGGCACCTTCAAAAATTTTACGCAATGTATTTCATAAAAATATAAATTTTGGTACAATAGAAGAGGGAAAAGATGCTGATTTAGTATTAGTGAATGGAGACCCAACTAAAAACATTAAAGATACTCAAAATATAATTGCGGTTTTTCTACAAGGGAGACTTTTAGAAAGAAATACCCCTAAAATGTAACACTCCGATCAATTAGTTTATATATTTTCGATTTAACATTCTACCACAGAATTTCAGTGAATTAGGAGAGGATTTTTAACCAATCTATGAAATTCTATGTAATTCTGTGGATAAAATCTCTAAAAATTTTAATTCGACATTTGGGTTATTAGGATATTCTTTTACAAGTTGATACTCTAATAGAATAAATAATATATGATAATCATTAGACATTTCTTTCAAATATATATTACTTTATTTGAAATTGTTTAAGTTTGAAATAAGATAGAAAATATAAAACAACAGGAATTAAGATCATTAAAATTGTTTTAATAGCTATGGATAAAGTATCTGAATTGCTATTTATAAATTCAAAAATTTTATAAAAATTTTGAACTATACCTTGATGTGTATTGTAAATATTAGAAATAATTGAAACAACTAATATAGTTATAACAAAAAAGAAAACTATAAAAATCAATATAAAAAAGAAAAATGTTTTAAAAAAATTGTTATTTCTAAAAATAATGCTTCCAAGTAAAAAAATTGAATGAAAAAAAATATATATACCAAAATATGTTAGCACCTCAGCTTTAATTGGATTAAAAATATTAAATGGTGCATGAAAAAGAACAAACCTAAAAAATTCGGAAATTAAAGAAGCTAATAAAATTGTAATAATTGAAATGATAAAATAGAGAATCCCAGTAAACAAAAATTTAACCAAAAATTTTTCTTCAATAGAAGTTGGGATTAAAAAATACTGCATAGATTTATCTTGAGTATGAATATCGATAAAAATTGTGCTTGTAAAAATTATACCAATAATCAAATTTAAAAAAAGGAACCCTTTTGGATCAGAACTACCCATAAATAAACCAGTAAAGACACTAAAACAAATAAAAAGAGTCCCAACAATTATATTTGTTAATAAATAAATTCTCCAATTTGTAAATAACTCCATCTTTGAAAGATGAAAGATTCTTTTTGTATTAAACATTGAAGATAAATTTAAACTTTTATTTACCATTTTTTTCCCTTAGATTATATACTGAAATGTTTCAGGTATATAATTACAATATGTACAATTATCATTATAAAAGCGACATTCAAAAATGTTGTCTTTCTTTACTTACCAAGAATTCTTGCTGCGAATAAAGCGGCATTAATTACACCTTGTTTACCGATACCCATTGTGGCAAGAGGGACACCTTTTGGCATTTGCAAAATGGACATCAAAGCGTCTATTCCTTTTAGTTCACCAACAGCTAAAGGGATACCAATTACTGGCTCTTTTACTTGAGATGCAACTACACCAGGTAGAGCTGCTGCAAGTCCTGCTGCTGTAATATAAATCTTAGTCTTATTTGTTTTTAAGAATGCTATTAATTCTTCCAAATTTCTATGTGCAGAATAAACATGGATAGCGTAATCAATTTTTAATTCTTTTAATTTTTCTTCCATTGGCTCTAATAGAGGTTTGTCGTTTTCACTACCAATTATGACTGTAACTTCTTTCATAAAAAATCCTTCAAAAAAAATTATGCTTACTTATACATAAAAAAATTCATTTTGTCAAAAACAAAACGCTTTTTTTAGAATACTTTTAAGCCAATAAAATAATCAACTAATTCAAGTTCATCCATTTCAGTATAATTTTTATTTGTTAAATTTTTATTCCAGAAAAATAAAAGATAATCAACTACTTTTTCTTGTTCTTGTTGAGAAAAAGCCCCTGCATTCTCGCAATATTCTCTTAAACTATAATATTCGTTTAATTTTATTTGAATAAAAAGCTGACAAAAATCGGTTTGTTGTTTATAAAGTAAAGACAATGAAAGATATGAATGTCGGTTATAATTATCAAAAGACAAAGATTTTTGCCATAATGCGTAGGATTTTTCGCTTTCTCCTATTTTCCATAGGATAGATGCTGCAAGGTCATAGTATTCGCTTAAAATACAAAAAGAAGGAATCTCTATTGACTGCAAAGATTTTTCTAATAAACAAAGTGCTTTTTCATAATTTTTTCTTTTGTACATTTCAAAAGATTGCGAAAAAACATCAATCGATGAAATAAAATTAGTATTTATTCTACATTCTCTATTTGTTACCATAAAATATCTTATATTTTTTCAGATTTTTCTTTGATTTTTAATATTAAGTATATATTGACAATTTTAATAATTGTCAATATAATAGCAAATCAAAAAAATAATATATGTAAAGTTAAATATTATTTTATTAATAGTCAATCTTTTTCTTGACAAACTTTTATAGTATTATTAAATTAGTCTCGTAAAAAATAACCCAAAAAAAAAATTAAAATATGCAAAGAGGAGATGAACATGGGAGTTAAACCAGTTGGAGAAAGAGTATTAATCGAAATTAAGATGGCAGAAGAAAAAACTTCTGGCGGATTAGTTATTCCACAAACAGCTCAAGAAAAGACTCAAGAAGGTAAAGTTGTTGCTGTTGGTACTTCTGATAGTATCAAAGTTAAAGTTGGGGACAAAGTAATTTTTGACAAATATGCAGGTACCCAATTTAAAATTGGTGATAAAGATCACCTTATCATTAAAGCAGAGGAAATTCTTGCTATACTCGACTAATTTAGTCATATACAACAAGGGATATTTTCCCTTGTTGTATAGTTAATTTATCTATTAAAAAAATATATTATGTATTAAAAATGAGGAAATTTTGAGATACGCAATAATATCTGACATTCATTCTAATTATGAATCTTTTAAAACTTTTTTGAATATATTACCCTCGATTTCAGTGGAAAAAATAATATGTCTTGGAGATATAGTTGGTTATAATCCAAATCCTAATGAATGTATCGAAGTTCTTTCAAAATTAAAATATTTTGATGGGATTAGAGGTAATCATGACAGGGCGTTAGTTGAGAAAAATTATAATGATTTTTCTTATGAGGCAAATTTTGCAATAAAATGGGCTATAAAGAATATAAAACCAGATAATTTGATTTTTTTAAAGAATCTTGGGAAAGGTCCTAAATTAATCGATAATAAATTTATGATTTGTCATGGCTCTATAAATGATGAAGATCAGTATATAACTTCGATTTTTCAAACACATGAAGAATTTAGATGGCTTTTCAAAAATAACATTCACTTATGTTTTTTTGGACATACACACTATCAAAAAATATATCAACTCAATACAAAAAAAGAAGCCATTTTTGAGATAGGTGATAAAGAAATACAAATTGAAAAAAATAATTTTTATTTAATAAATCCCGGTTCTCTTGGTCAACCACGAGATGGAGACAGACGGGCAAGTTTTGCTATTTTTGACTCAGACCTTATGAGCATAAAAATTATAAGATATGATTATCCTTATGAAATAACAAAACAAAAAATCACAGACCTTAACTTCCCAAAATTTCTTGCTGAGAGGCTCGAATCTGGAATATAAAAACAATATAGTCCATAATAATCAGTGTTAAATAATATCTTCTTCCAATAAATTATTAAATAAATAGCAGAAAAGAAAATTTGAACAAAAACCAGCGTAATATGTAACAATATGTGTTACGCTACTCTGACAAATTAAAAACAAACTTTTTCTTTTCCATATAGTTTATTTTTAAATCATACTCTTTGTTAAATCCAGTTTCTTCAATAGAAATGTCTAATTTTATGTCATCTGGATAGGTAAGGATAAAATCAACTCCAGTTTTTTTTATAGTCATCTCATTTTTGTTGCCTTTATTACTATTTACTTTAATCGTATATTTTGAATTATTTTCGATAATTAAAGTAGACGGTTCTGCAAAGCTACACGAAAAAGTTAAGAATAAAATTACAGATAAAAGAATCACAATATGATTTTTTATAAAAAATTCTTTTATTTTAGAAATATAAATTTTAATAGTTGCTAAATCTAACTCTTTTAATTTTTGGTTCACATATTCTCCTTAGGTTAATATTATTTTTTAATGAAATCGTTTTTCAAAGATAAATCCTTTGAATATTTTTAATAATTTTTTATCTCTCATATTAATTAAATAAAAAAAGTGTAATAATCCATTACAGAAATCAAAAAAATCTTGTCTTTAGACAAAAAAAATTATATCTTACATATAAAACAGTAATTTCTTTTTCGAGGAGTCTAAACTTGAAAGTTTTAATTAAAACTTTTTTTATTTTATTATTATTAATTTTTTCAGTTGGTGCATCTGTTATATTTTTTATGAATAAACAAACTGGCAATATTCCTGTAACAGGAGTTGAATTTGAAATAAAAAGAGGGGATAGTTCACATTCTATTGCTAAAAAACTATATCAAAATGGTTATATAAACTCAGAGATATTTTTTGTTATATTGACAAAAGTACTTAGACTAGACTCAAAAATAAAAAGTGGTTGGCTTTTACTCGAATCAGATAGCTCAACAATGGATATTCTAAAAAAAATAGTCTCTGGTAAATTTATTACTGTTTCTTTTACAATCCCAGAAGGTTCAACAGTCGCTCAAATTAAAAACATTCTAATTAAAAATAAAGTTGTTCCTAAAGAAGATATAGAAGAATTTTTATCACTCCCAAATTATCCAGTGCTAATAGGGCTACCATCGGGGTATAAGACTGCAGAAGGATTTTTATTCCCAGAAACATACAAAGTATTTAAAGGTAGTTCGGTAGAATCTGTATTTAAAACAATGGTAAACTTATTTTATAATAAAGTGGAAAGCATCTATCCTGATTACAAGAATTTGAGTAAAAAAGATTTTTATAGAAAAATAGTTTTGGCTTCTATAATAGAAAGAGAAGTCAAAAATCCAGAAGAAGCTGCTATTGTTGCAGGCGTTTTTGAAAATCGGATAAAAAAGAATATGAAACTCCAAAGTTGTGCAACAGTTCAATACATTCTTGATAAACCAAAAGAAAGACTTTTAGAAAATGATCTTTTAATCGACAATCCTTATAATACTTATCTTTATCTGGGACTACCTCCGACACCAATTTCGGCTGCTGGATTAAATTCACTAAGAGCGAGTTTTTATCCAGAAAGCCATAATTATTTATTTTTTGTTGTAAAAGACCCAGAAAGAGGGACACATCATTTTTCACAAACTTATGAAGAACATCTTTTGGCACAAAAAAAATACAAGGCGATAAAGGGTTTTTATTGATGAACAAACCAGAATTATTAGCTCCTGCAGGAGATTTTGAAAAATTAAAAGTTGCTTTTCATTTTGGAGCAGATGCAGTTTATACTGGGCTTAAAGAATTTTCTCTTAGGGCAAACACAAAAAATTTTGACAATAAAGAAATTGAAGATGCAATAAATTATACTCATAATCTCGGTAAAAAAATTTACCTCGCCCTAAATATTTATTTCACACCAGACGAAGCAGATACTTTTGCAGAAAAATTAAAATTCATTGAGACTCTTAAACCTGATGGAATAATTATTTCTGATCTTGGGGCGTTGTATCTTGCGAAAAAATATTCTCCTTCAATACCAATACATATAAGCACACAGGCAAATACGACAAATCAATATGCTGTAAAAATGTACAAAGAACTTGGAGCATCACGAGTAATATTAGCAAGAGAACTAAGTCTTAGCCAGATTGAACTTATTAGTAACGAAGTGCCAGACATTGAACTTGAAACTTTTATACACGGTGCTATGTGCATTTCGTATTCTGGAAGATGTTTGATTTCTTCTTATATGACTAAAGATGGGCTTGGTAAGCGACTTAAAGAAGAAGCCGAAGAAATTAGGTCTGCAAATAAAGGAGATTGTTCGCACTCTTGCAGGTGGGAATATATTCTAAAGGAAAAAACACGAGCCGAACAAAACTACACAATAGAAGAAGACGATAAAGGTACATATATTTTGTCATCAAAAGATATGTGTATGATTGACAATATAGGCGATTTGGTCAAATCTGGCATTAAAAGCTTTAAAATTGAGGGTAGAATGAAGTCTATTCTTTATATTTCAAGCATTGTTAGAGCATATCGTCAGGCTATCGATAATTATTTTGATAAGAATATTCCATACAATAGACAAACTATTGAAGATGAATTAAATATTGTGTCGCATCGAGAGTTTTCTACTGGTTTTTTTTATTACTCACCAATGAAGGATGCAAATATCACAGTAACCCCAGCTTACAAAAGAGAAAAACGACTTGCTGCGATGGTAGAAGATGTAAAAAATGATAGAGCAGTATTAAAAATTTACAATACCATAAACCCCACAAGTCAGATAGAATATGTTGGTAAGAATATGCTTACTATAAAGGTTGGTAAAATTAGCCTTTATGATAAAGATGGAAATGTTGTAGAAAAAGCAAATCATAGCCAATACATCGAAGCTGATATTTTTACAACTGACGGCGAAAAAATTAATTATCAACAGTTTGATATTTTGAGAATGGAGTCGGATTTTTGATATTGATTAAATCTTATTTCTCAAAATATAAAAAATTCTATTATTAAGTGGTAATAAACTGTTTTTTTGTAACTTTTAGGCAATTATGCTACTTTTCTTTTATTCTTTATTGACCTTTTAATAAATTCTAACTATAATTAAACGAGTTGAGTTTATCAAAATTTTTATCATACAATTAATTATTAATAATAAGTTATCCGAGTTTGATTATATACTATAAATTAAATATAAAATCTTTAGAGCTAAATGAGGCACAATATGGACAATGGAATAATTAATATAAAACAAGAAATAAATAATATTCCTCAATTTAAAGAAATAACAGTAATAGGGGATCCTGGGTGCGATGGACTCGGTGCAGGAACAATGAGTATTTTTGCAAAGGCATTAACTTGTTTGCATTCAGATTTTACAATTATTGTTGGGGATATTGTTCATAAAGGAATAAAACCTCTATATAAAAGTGTCGTTGATTTTGCCAACGCTGTTTCATTAAATAATGTTTATATGCTTTGTGGAAATCATGATACTGCGTATTACGAAGATTATTTTGGTTTAAGAAACTACATTTTGTATAATG
>MIAN01000252.1 GCA_001829125.1 Spirochaetes bacterium GWB1_27_13
CGTTTATTGTAATAGGTATATAATGGCAATTGTTAATTGCTATTATATACCACCTTTAAAGATGTCTCCTTTTTTTATGGTTTAAGATAATTTAGAATTTGCATTGCTTGCTTTCCATTAGAACTCCATTATGAAAAGCAATGCAAATTCCCTTTTGTAAAAAAAAAAGAGTTGCCCCACTCTTTTTTAATAAATATATTTTGTGGATTTGCATTGTCATTTTTTTTTAGTTTACTTTTTGGGCAATGCAAATTCTTTTTTTAATCTATTCTAAGGTGATATGATATTGTCATATTTCCTAAGCATAAATTAGATATGCTCCTTTTTATTAAATAACACTTGAACTTGCGTTGATAGGTTTAATACCTACAATGTAAGTTCCTTTTTTAATTAAAAATGAATAAAGTATATATTGATAAAAAATTAAACAATTTGTTAAAGATACTATAAATTGTTTTTTATAAAATATTAAAATAATTTAAGGAGATGAATAACAATGAAAAAAGTAATTAGTATATTATTTTTAGCATTATTTTTATTTGGCTGTGTTAATCCAGATACAAATCAAACAAAAGAAGCCACAAAAGAAGAAATTAGCGTTGATTTATCTAATATCAATTCAAATCTAATACCATCAATTGAAGATGTAAACAACGAAACAACTAAGAAAAAAGGCTTATTCCCAGAATCTTATAAAGAATCTTGGATAACAAAAGCAATTGAAAGCAAGTTTAATTACTTTGGCTTTAATGGTAAAAGAATGAATGAGATCGGAGAAATATATAAAAAGGCTATTACTGCTAATATATTATTTAGCGTAGTTGAAAGAGAAGCAGAATATAAGAAAGTTAAAGAAGAAAAATATAGTAATCTAACCTGCAATATATCATACCAAAATATTAAAAAAGGTGATATTATTTTATCAGAAACAAGAAACGCTTATTTAATGGGTGTTGACTCAGAAAACAACTTACACCACGCCCTACTTTGTATTAAAGACCCTACAAGCGATGAAGATGTAGTATTTATTACTAATAATGGATTTGGAAATCCAGAAGTAAAACTATATCCACTCAATCAATTAAAACAACACGATGATTTTGTTGTAGTATTAAGATCATACTATCCAGAAAAAATAGACATAGATAAAATAGTTAGTTATGCTTTAAGTCAACTAGGCAAAGGATACAACACAAACTTTACAGATAAAGAGACAGAAGAAAGCTTTTATTGTACTCAATTAGTTTGGAAATCATATCTTGAAGCTGGTATAAACATAGATTATAATGACCATTTATATAATGATTACGATCTTATATTAGCTTCTGATATATACAAGTCACCATATCTATACATAGTTGATTTTAGCGATTAAATAAAAAAGTAAGGAGTTTAAATAAAATGAAAAAAATATATTTGAGTATATCAATAATTGTATTATTATTAATAATAGGATGTAGTAATCCTACGATAACGAGTGATAATAAACAAACTGTACCAGTTGTTGAAGAAAAAAGCATTGATTATAAGTTAGCTGAACTTATAGCAGAGAATAGAATAAATGAAATGGTTTACAGTAAAACTACAACTTGGACGAAACAATCTAAGATTGTTAAGGGGTATCCAGTTTATACACCTGGTATAAAAGAAGCTGCATATTATGAGTTTAAAGTTATGACTGATGATAAAGACGCAGGATATATACTTGTTAGCGTAACTCAAAATGATGTTGAAATACCTGAAATATCAGAAAATGGGATTACACTTACAGAGCAATATCAACAAAAAACAGGTCTATCAGAAATTGAGGTTGTAAGATATAACTGGTTTGAAAGTTACGCACAAAAGAAAATTGAAGGTGATAAGTTCACTAACCCAAATGTAATAGCAGAGTCAAGAAATTATGGAATAGTTAAAGTAGAACAACAAGAACAAAAAGAAATATCAAAACAGTATTACGAAAAGAATTTAAGTTATGCTTTAGATGTTGTTAATAATAAATGTGTATCTATGTACGAGAAAGAAGACTTAAACAAATACTACTCACAAAAAGAACAACAAACAAGCTATTTGAAATCAATAGTATCAAATGAAATAACAAGAGGTAATCCAACTCCTCCACCAAGAATAGAAGAGGCTAAAGACTCGTTAAGAAATAGTAGTGGTTATATATCAACTTATGGTCAGTATATACTCCGAGTTGGGATCAGCCTGATATAGGCGGGGAAAAAATGGGCTGTGCAGTAATTGGATGGGCTGAAGTCTATGCCTACTGGAAACAATATAACGGTGCAAGTAGATTATTTGACGGAATAGATTTATTTTATGGTAGAAACTGGCATTATGAAGGAAGTCAGGAAAATTATATAGACAATAGAGGCGAAGTATATAGAGTTATGTCTACTATTCGTTGTGATATGCAAACAAAAAATGGAGCTACTTATGTTGGATTTATTCCAGATGGTAAAAAATATGGTCAAAATAAGGGATATACTGTAGATGTAAAATGGTTAACTTCTTGGTATTATAACGATATAAGGGATTATATAAAGAATAACAAACCAGTATTATTACATGTTGCATCAGCACCTGGAACTACTGGAGTATATAACCATATAGTAGTAATTGAGGCTGTAAAAAGAAGATATTGGACAAATACTGGGGATGTATTAGAGGTTGGATATGAAATAAATCCAGGTCATGGAGATAA
Source organism: Spirochaetes bacterium GWB1_27_13 (assembly GCA_001829125.1). Taxonomy (GTDB): domain Bacteria; phylum Spirochaetota; class GWE2-31-10; order GWE2-31-10; family MWDO01; genus GWC1-27-15. The sequence goes on from MIAN01000252.1 coordinate 2,711, forward strand.
TGCTCCTAAAAAATGGATGTACTTATTTATAGACACTGCTAATAAGCCAAACGAAAATTACGACCCAAATAGACCAATTGAAGATAATGGACGACCTAAAGAATGGCATTATATGTGGGATGCTTATTTGATAGATATTAGATAATAGGAGAATATTATGAAATATAGTATAATAATAGTTATATTAACATTATCATTAGTAATATCATTAAGTTGTATGGTTGGTCCAAATGCCGATCCTCCATTAGAAATTGATGTATTAGAGGCTTCATCAGACCCATTAAAAGAAATAACTATTGAATGTTATAATATGGATATATTCAACGAATCTAAAGAATTATCAATAAAGACAATTGATATAACTCAAAATTCTTATGGATATGGTATAGGTTTCAATACAATAGTATCAAAAATAGCATATACTCAAAAAATAAATAACAACAAAGCAAAATTTTTATTACCTGTAAATATAACATCTGGAAAATTTACAACGATAGCTTTTAAGGGTGCATACGGAAAAACAAGAAAAACATTAAAAATAAATTATCCTAAATACTTAACACTAAATAAAAATAATGCTGTATATAGTGATGAGATAACAATAACATCTACTAAACCTTTCTTTGATGAAGCAACATTTACTAAAACAAAACTAACTACATTACTAGAACAATATTATTATATAGTCTGGATAGATGGATATGAAGATAAAGCAAATATAATAAGGTCTTTATGTAATGATACAGATATTTATAAATTAAGTAATGCAAACTATGAAAAACTACCAGTAACAAAAGATTACTATATATTAGACAAAATAACTCCATATTCAGTAACTTTTAAAGTTCCTCCTTATGCAAAGACTGGGACAGTTCATATAATAAATGAAAAAGGTTTTGTTGTACAAGGTGATAATTCCATAATAGTATCTAATGGTGATGACTACGCTTATTACTCAACAAGCGAAGAGTTAGTTATAAAAGAGTAAGAATTAATATAAAATAATTATAAGCCAGAGTAAAATCTGGCTTTACTAATTTTACAGATAAAAATACATAAAAAAGCTTTTATTGTACTCATTAATTTGGAAATCATATCTGGAAACTGATATAAATATAGATTATAATGACCATTCATATAATGATTATAATATTCTATATATTATTTGGCATTTTGTAAAAAATAGGCACAAACAAACTTGCGTTGATAGGTTTAACACCTACAATGTAAGTTCCTTTTTTCTTGATAACTAAAATATTTAACTTATCACACGAAATACAAATACCATAACACGGATTCTCACAGATTATTACAAATTTACACGGATTACGTTGGTTTAAGTTAAAATTGCTTTAGTTTTTTATTATTGATTAAACTAAAAACTATATTTAATGTTATAATATATTAACAAAATATCAAGTAAGGAAATTACCTAGATTAATTAGAACTTTCCTTAGTTGATATTATCTTAAATTTATACGATAATTATCTGTTGTAAGAGTTAAATTATGGAAATAAAAAGGAGAAAAATACATAAATGAAAATTGAAAAAATAATTTCTGGAATTATGAAAACAAATTGTTATATAGTTTGGTGTGAGGATACTAAAATTGGAGTTGTTATAGACCCTGCTCATAAAGTAAATGATATAATGAAAATTGTAAAAAATTTCAACCTTAAAATAGAATATATTTTTAATACTCATTTTCATGCAGACCATACTTGCGGTAACAGAAAACTAAAATCATTAACAGGAGCAAAAATATTAATAAGTAAGTATGATTTACCTTATTTGCGTCAAATAATTAATGGCATCAAACTTGCAACTTTTTCTTTTTCATTATCACCTATTCCAGACATAATAATAGAAGAAGAAACAAATATTTTGGTAGGTAAGTTAAATTTTAAAATATTTCAAACTCCAGGTCATACGCCTGGAGGATTATGCTTTTATACTAATGGAGTCTTGTTTACAGGAGATACATTATTCGTTGGAGATAGCGGAGCAACTTCTTTTAATGGAGGTAATAGATTAGAGTTAGGAAAATCTTTAAGAAGAATAATGAGCGAACTACCAAACGATACAATAATATATCCAGGTCATGACTATGGCATAACAGAAACATCTTCGTTGGATTGGGAAAAAAGAAATAATATAAATGCAAAAGAATATGGGTTTTATGTTGAAAAAAACAAATAGAAAGGTATTTTATGATTGAGTTATTATTGATTTTATGGTAACTTCCACATTATATATGTTGGTAGATTTATAAGATATTTGTTAAAATAGAATATAAAAAACAGACAGAAAATTATATCGGACATTATGTAAATATGAAAAAATTTGCAAAGTACATTTAAGAAATTTTTCAAAAAGTTTTCTCAAGAATCTTTTGATATAGAAATTTCGTGGTTTTAACTAATCTTAGTTATCGCTAAAACTGTTAAGTTGATATAAATAAATTATTTGATATAATTACACAATTTAATCTGTACCAATATGATTTATCAGTGTTATAATTTTGTGAGGTTTTTATGAAAAAAAGATTTTTGTTTATTATTTTTTTATTTTTCTCTTTTAGTTTAATATTTTGCGAAGATGCAAAAAAATTTAAGATAAAAAAAATAAAATATTTATCAAGTGATGTTATTGATGAAAAAGTACTAAGAACTTATCTTGGTTTTAAAGAAGGCGATTATTTTACAGAAAAAACTTTGGATATTTTAATTGATCTTGCAACTTTGAGGCTAAGAGAATATGGAATTTTTAACAATATAGAAATATTTTCGAGTAATTCTGAGATTTCTGAAAATGAAAAGATAATATTTATAAAACTTGATAAAGGTTTTATTTATGCTATAAATGCAAGTTTATATTGGGGGCAGGTTGGTTGGAAAAACTTTTTAAATAGAGGCGATTATATTGGTTTTGTGGCTGGTATAAATAGAAATATTTTTGAGTCAAAACATCATTTTCCAGTTGGATTTATATATTATCAGCAACAAATTGGTTGGGAATGGGTTTTAAGAAATCCATATATACCATTTTTTCCACTTTATGGAAATCAATCAAATTATATTCATAGTGCATTTTATATTGGTAAATTTGGTTTTAAACTTCATCCTGATATAAATTTTGGTATTTATTTTGGAGAAAAAAGCCAATTTCTTAATAATATAAAGAATTTACAATCATTTGAGACTACAAATTATTCTTTTGAGCATATAAGAAGTGGTATTTTAATTGGAGGATTTATAAATTCTGATACAAGATACTTAATTAAAAAATATAGATTTGGTCATAAAATTAATGTGGAAGGTGGAATAAATATTGATGTAACAGGTAAAAATATTTATCCCGAATTATTAACAGACTTAAAATTTGATTTTATGCCTCACGATTATATTTTTATGTTTGTTGGTGGAAGGCTTTATAATCAGTTTACAAATACGCTCACTTATACTAAATTTAATATAAGAGATTTTCAAAGAGGTAGCGTGAGTAAAGGCACTATATATGGAAATTTTTTATTTGATTGGAATTTTGATTTTAGAGTCAAACTTGCTAGTTGGTCTGTTGGTGCGTTAAGTCAAACTATTGGTTTATCAAGTTTTTATGAAGGGTTTTTAATTACTGATGATTACAATATTATAGAACAAAAAGAATCAATAGAATATAAAAATATTATTGGTGGCGGTCTATGGCTTAAATTTGGAAGCCCTGTAAATATCTCAATTTTTGCAGAACTTGGCTATACAATTGGTGAAGAATTTACAGATGGGTATAAAATAAACATAGGAGTTGCAGACTTTTTTTAGCCTGCATTTCCTTGTAATATTTTACCTATTTCTAATAAAATGTCAATAAGTTGATTTTTTTCAACGAGTTCTATCATTCTTGATTCAACAAATTGTTTTGCAGTTTCACTAAAATTACCAGCTGTGATGCAAATACCTCGATCTATTTTTTGTTCTCTCAATTTGTTATATATATTTCTCATTAAGAGGTCTCCGACAGTTGTTGTAGACCTCATAAAATTAAAATACATTTGTTCAACAAAGCTCCTATTAGAAACTTCTACATATACTTCGAGAGTATTATCTTGATTCATTTGGATATTAACGAATTTGATATTTCCTTTTACATTTGCATATTTTGGAACATAGTATTTGATAAATAATTTACATATATTTGTAAATTGATTTAAAGAGCCGATTAAATATCTTTCTAACATAGAATTTGAATTTATTTGAGAATATGTTTGAATTTTTGTTTCAACATCTTTATATTCTGGATTCATAGCACAAATTTTTTGCCAATAGTGTATTGCTCTTGGAATATTGTGAGTATTTAGATAACAGTCCGCAAGTAAATAATATGTTTCAAGCAATCTTTCATCTCTTAAAGAAGAAACCGATAATAAATTTTCAAATTCTTCAATAGCTTGAATATATAATTTTTGTCTTCTATGTATTGATGAAATCATAAATTGACATTCATTTGAATACTCTGGTTGTTTTTTTAATTTAATAAAATACTTTAAAGATTCGTCATTTCTACCAATATAAAAATAACTATAACCAAGATAGTAATTTATTTCAACATCATCTTGATTAGAATGAAAAACTTTTATGAGATTATCTATACAATCTTTAAATCTATTTATGTTATA
>MIAN01000253.1 GCA_001829125.1 Spirochaetes bacterium GWB1_27_13
CAACTCAAATCTATTTTTTCGCATTTTTTTACATCTTTTATAAGTTCTCTTTCAAGAAAAAGAGGTAAATATTCTGGAGCAACACCGCCACCTGGTCTAACTATCGCAATATCATCTTTATTTAATTTTTGACCTTTTTTTAAATCTTTTGAGGCATACAAGCTTCTTCTTGCATGTATTGCAATACCTGCATCCAACCTATCCTTTGTAGAAGGGTTTAAACTATCATCAACATTTTGAAGTTTTTCTTTTAATTCTATAAAATCATCTGGTTCACAAGAAATTTGGTGGTCTGGACCTGGCAAGTTTTTATTTAAAGTAAAATGTTTCTCAAAAACTGATGCACCTAAAACCCTTGCAACCAAAGTCATTGTAGAATCTTTTGAATGATCAGAAAATCCTATTGGATAATCAGGATACATCGATATTAATTTTGTTATCATTTGCATATTCATTTCAGAATACAAAGGAGGATATTTTGAAATACAATGTAGGATTATTATGTCTTCATTTCCAGTTTTTCTAATTACACTTACAGCTTTATCTATTTCGCTAATAGTTCCCATTCCAGTAGAAAGAATTATTGGTTTGCCTGTTTTTGCTATATAATGGATTAAATCGTAGTAATTTAAGTCCATAGATGCAATTTTAAAACAAGGAACATCTAATTCTTGCAATAAATCTACTGATTCAAAACAAAATGGAGTAGAAAAGAATGTAATTTCTATATCTTTACAATAATCTGAAATAATTTTAAATTGTTCTTTTGATAACTCAAGATTTTTAAATAGTTGAAATGCAGGAGAATCAACATTTAAAAGTTTTTCTGTTATGTAAGTTTGAAATTTAACAGCCGATGCACCACTTTTTTTTGCTGCTAAAATACTATTTTTCGTTAGATCAATATCGTTGTTGTGATTAAGCCCAATTTCGGCAATTATATAAGGAGAATGTTTTTCACCTATTATTTTACCGTCAATTGTTACTTTCTTATTCATAATATCTCCTTAAATTATATCAATGGCTAAATAACATCTATATCATTGTATAAATTTTGTCAAGATTGTAATTTGAGTTTGCTAAAATTTATTATCTTTTACTTCTTTATGGAATATTAGCAACATCATAAATAGTAAAAATCCACCTATAAAAGCATAAACATCTGCTAAGTTAAAAATTGGAAACGGATTGAAAAATCTTAATGGTATAAAATTAAAAAACCACATTATATAATCAACGACATAACCTCTAATTATTCTATCAATTAAATTACCAAGCCCACCACATATTATAAGTATAAGAGGAATAAAATATTTTATTTTTTTTAAATAATAATAAAAAATTAAAGCAACTATACATCCAAAAGATTGTAGACAAATCATTATTATTCGCTTTACATTCTTATCCAAGCCTTGAGTGACCCCTCTGAGAGCAGAAAGACCAATGTCATCATTTTCTACATAACCAAAATACCAAAAATTTTTTATGACAGTAATTTCTTTGTTATTTTTTATATTTCTACAAACAATTTCTTTAACAATTAGATCTGTTGTAGTTAAAACTCCAATAAATAAAACTAATAATAACAATCGTTTTTTTATTGACACCTCAAAATCTAATATTTTTTTAATATCCATTTAATTATCCTAATTTTAATTTTTTATTCTAATCTAACTTAAACTCGCTAACTATTTTAAATAAATCTTTAGCAAGTCCTTCCATTTCTTCTGCTACTGCTGTTAGCTCTTCTGAGTTTGCACTGACTGTATGTGCTAAATCTTCTTCTTTTTTAGAAACAAATACTAAATTATTGATAAATTGTTCTTGTTCTTTTGAAGAATGGGCTATTTGTTGAACAATATTTGAAGTCTTAACAATTTCTGGTATTACAGCAGAAATTAAATTTGTAGCCTTATTAGCAATTTCAACACTGGAACGAGCAAACTTTTGTATTTCTAAAGCAGATTTTATACTTCGTTCTGATAATTTTTTTACTTCTGTTGCAACAACACTAAACCCTTCTCCATGTTCTCCAGCCCTTGCAGCTTCAATCGAGGCATTTATTGAAAGCATATTCGTCACATTTGCTATCTCTGTGATTGCTTTTATAATTTCTGGTATCTTATTTATAGAATCCACAGTTTCTTTAACAGCATCCCCACCTTGTTTTATACTATTAGAAGAAACAAGAGATGTTTTTTCACATTCTATCGAATTATCTGTATTTTGTTTTATGTTATTTGCCATAGTATCAATTGTTGAAGCTATATTTTGTAAAGAATTCAACATATCTTTTGATTGTTCTGATAGATTTATGGAAGATTTTGTAATTTCTTTTGCTCCATGTAGAATAGTACTTGATGTAAGATTTATTTGATTTACTATTTGTTGAATTTTTTCTATAAATTTATTAAATAATGCACCCATTTGATTGATCTCATTATCGCATAATTTTTTATACACTTTACAATGAGAACAGTCTTTAATTGCCCCTTCAAGAATAGATTTACATTTTATCTCTTCTCCAAAATCTGGAGCATAGCTTCCTACATCAATAAAACATTTAACTTCGTCTCTGTCATATTCTTGACAAGTTTCATTACCACAGTTTTTTATTTTTGAACAACTTATTTTTTTCATTGGGAATCTAACTGTAAGGTCGTTTAACGAAGCTGACATAATAGTATTAGTTAAGTTATGCACAGACTTTGTCATAGGATCAATTGTTAAATAAATAATTATAAAAACAGCACTAAATATTAAAATAAAAGATAAAATATTTTTAATTACATCATTTTTTATTTTTATATTAATATCAGCCTCAATTTTTTTTATTTCAATTTCTATGTCATCAATATAAAAACCAGTTCCTATAATCCATTTTTTTTCTTTAAGATATTTTATATAACTTAGTTTAGGTTTTGATTCTTTTTCATTCGGTTTAGTCCAAATATAGTCTATGTAACCTTCATTAGATTGTTTTGCAATTTTTACAAACGAGGTAAATAAATTTTCTTTTCCACCAAAAGCAATATTATCATATTTTGGATCATTCATTATATTATTCTCAAGAACAGGTGTTATGGGGTGCATTAACATCACAGGATATGGTTCTCTGTCGTCATTAATCCAAAAATAACCAGTGCCATTGTCATATCTTAATAATCGTATAGCATCAAAAATCTCTGCATCACTTTTATTAGTTTTTAAAATTTCATAAGCTATATCTATCATAGATTTTAATTTGTCTTTATAAAAAGACATTTTTGAGTCTCTATAATTTTTTATTTCTTTTTTACCATTCTCAACTAATAAAATAGTTGAATTAATAGTTATATAACTAAATGTTAATAATAAAATAATGGATAATGAAAATAAAATTTTTCTTTTAATACTCTTAGATTTAATCATATATCATCCTTAAAGATAGAAATATTTAGATAGTATAATTTAAATTTTTCTTATTGTAAATATTTATCATTAAATATAGTTTTTTATATATACCCAATCATTCCTAAAAAGGCAATAAGAAGAATATTGTGCTAAGAATTAATTAAAACAGCGAAATTATGATTTTCAAATTGATATTTTTTAATAAAATTTATTTATCATTTAGAGTTCGTTAGATATATTTTAAAATATTTCTTTTATGTCAAAATATTTGTTCAAATTAGTTTTATGAATTCTAAATCCGCTACCATGATCGTGTGGAAATCCAATCTTATCTCCAGTTTTGTATGAACCAATTCTAATATTAAACATAATATCATTATTTTTTATTGCTTTTAAAAATTTATCAAAAGTAAAGTTAAAAAGCAAATTACATTTTGTAAAATGAAAAAATTCTTTGTCTCCACTCTTTTTAGTGTCTGCGCTAATAAAAGCAATTATTGAGCATTTTGTATTTACAATTTCTTGTAAAGTCTTAAAATTCCAGTGAATTTCATTAGATACTATTTTTAAATCATTTAAATCTTTGATAAGTAAAACTAATTTATCATTTTCAAGTTCTAGTTTAAATCCGTATTTTCCTTTGCAATTATTATATTCATTATAAAAAATAGAAGTATGTAATATTTTAACGGAAGGAAATTTAGAGTCTGGATATCCATAAGATTCTTTAAGAATTTTATTTGCATTTACAGGATTTGTTGGTGATTTTGTAAATAGAGTTATATAACTTTCAGCTTTTTTCCTTTGCGATTTTATTTCTATTAGATTCATATAATCATTCATTTGACTATTATTCTCAGCAACTCCAATTAAATCTTCAAAAGTTTTCCCTATTCCTGTATTATGACTTCTATGACTTTCAATAAATCCTTCATTTTTTATTTTTAAAAAATCTTCGATAAATTTATTAATTATTTCTTCTGTATTCATTTCCATCTCCGATAAAATTTGTTATAATCAATATCGAAAGATATAAAATTTACTTGATAAAATAAAAATTATGGATATATTTTGGAAAAATTATTATTTGAATTAAATGAGATATTAAAGAAAGAATCAATTTCACAATATAAATTGTCAAAGGAGTTGAATATATCACAAAGTTATTTAAACGAAATGCTAAATGGCAAAAAAAAATTGAATATCGATTATATTAATAAAATATGTAATTATTTAGGTTATGAAATAATTTTTAAAAAAAATAGTTGACAATATATCGCTATTTGAGATATACTAAGTTTGGAGTTTGAAAATGAATGCTGCTTTAAATAAAACTATGTTAAATTATTCATCTGCAGAAATGTTAGACATTGTAAAAGAAAAAATTAAATATAACGAAAATTCTAGTTACTACCAAACAAATGATATGTTAGAATGGTATTCTGAATGGGATTTTAAACAATACAATCCTAATATATATTCGCATGGTTTTCATCAATATCCTGCAAAATTTATTCCACAATTAGCAAGAAAACTTCTTCGTGTATTTACGGATAATAATAGCGTTGTATTAGATATTTTTTCAGGTTCTGGCACTACTCTCATAGAATCTTTTTTATTAAATAGAAAAAAATCTATCGGAATTGAATTAAATCCATTTGCGGTATTTATGGCAGATGTAAAAACAAAGCCAATAAATCCAATTGAATTGAGACAATCATTTTCGGAAATTAAAAATTTTTATAATAGTGCTAATTATGATTTAAATAATTTAGATACTTTCTATAACATAAATTTTTGGTTTAAAGAAGAAACTATTATTGAATTGTCTATATTAAAGAAATGTATAACACAAATTGAACAAATTGATATTCAAAACTTTTTTTTATTAATTCTAAGTGATGTAATAAGAAAAGTATCATTAACAAAACATAGTGGATTTAAATTACATAGAGATAAGTTGAAATTATCTCCATCATTTAAACCGAATGTTTTTTTTGAATTTGAAAAATTATTTAATAAAAACATTCTTTTAATGGAAGAATTTTATATTGAATCTAAAAATAATAAAACAGAAATATTACTTATTCATGGTGATTCAAGAAAAAAACAAAATATTGATGAAAACTCAATTGATTTTATCCTCACTTCACCTCCTTATGGTGATTCTAAAACAACAGTTGCTTATGGTCAATTCTCAAGATTATCTTGGCAATGGATAAAAAATGATTCTAATATTTATTCTTTAGATAATGATTTACTTGGTGGAAAAAATAATGTAAACTTTAACAATGAAATATTAGAATTTTCTGCAACATTAAAAGATCAGTTAGAAATTATTAAAAATATAGATTCATTAAGAGCAAAAGATGTTTTATCTTTTTATATAGATTTATATGAAACATTAAAAAATGCTTATTTTTATTTAAAACATGATAAATACTTTGTTTTAGTTACAGGAAATAGAACTGTAAAAAATGTATTTTTAAGAACAGATACTATAATAAGTGAACTAGCACACATTATAGGATTTAAAGTAGAAAAAGTGTTATTTAGAAATATTATTAATAAGCGAATGCCAGATAAAAATTGTCCAACAAATATTAAAGGACAATATTCTAATACAATGTTACAGGAAAATATAATATTTTTAAGGAAAAATTAAAAACTTCGCCCGTGCATTTTTTTAGTTAAATAATACACCTCGCAACTTCTTATACTCCACTAAATTCTTTGCGATTTTGTTTGAATAAAAAAAAATATTGAACTTTTAAAGAGTGGGACAAAATATGCTATTAAAATTTGATATATATTTTCTCTATTAATCAAAAATAGTAATTTCTAAATCAACAGCAAATTGCTAACAGTTTTTTTAAATTTTTGAAAAATCGTTGATATTTTTAAGGAAGTTTTATATACTAAAAATAGTTTTGGCAAGTAGATAACTTCAACTACTTGTAAGCCCTTAGATGCAATTTTTTAAACAATTTTAGGAGAAATATGATTAAAATATTTGATTAGCCCAGCAATATTTTAATGGCTAAATATTGAGGTATAATAACATCTATGATTAAAAAAAAGATTTTCCTTGATAATAATTTAGATGATTTTATTGACTGTATTTGGATTTCAAATAAACCAATCTCAGATGTTCATATAAAATTATTACCAGGAACAGGTGCTGAAATTTATTTTATTCTAACAGGAGCTTTTTATTTAGGTAAAGAATTGCAAAATAGAATACTATTATTAAGTCTTCGTGAGAAAAATATAGATTTAACTATCAAAAAGGATACTACTTTTATTGCTGTTAGATTTAAGTTTAATTCTTTACGGCATTTTATTAATAGGCAAACCAATGAATTATTCGACCAGTTTATTCCAGCTCATGAGATTTTTGGAAAAGATTATATTTTATTAGAAAAATCATTTTATTCTTGTTGTAATGATGAACAAAGAATAATAGTTATATCTGATTTTCTAAAACGTCAGTTGAATTTTAATTCTAAAGAAAGTTTTTTTAAAATTTCAGATATTCGAAAAATTTACGAAAAACCTTATGATAAAAAAATTATTGAATTGGCTCATGACAATAATTTAAGCATTCGGCAATTTGAAAAAAAGTTTTTAACTGAAATGGGTATTACTGCAAAAAAATTTCAACTATTATCAAGATTTCAGCATGTTACAAAGTTTTGTCTTATAAATAAAATAGTAAACTATTTGCCCATAGCACTTAATTGGGGTTATTACGATCAGGCTCATTTTATTAAAGATTTTAAAAGCAAAACACAAATCTCTCCTTCATTTTTTTTTATCGAAAATAATTTCTTGACGCATTTTTACAATACGAAATCAATAATAAATGATAATAATGCGTTAATTAAATTTTAAGGAGATAGATATGATGCAGAAAAAGAGAGTAATTGCTCAGTTATTTATTAAGCCAAATTCAATTTTAGAATTTAAAAACATGGCAAATGGGTTGATAAAGAAAACTAGAGAGGAAAAGGGATGTCATTCATATTGCTTATATCAAGACATTCTTGATTCAAATCAGTTTGTTTTTGTTGAAGAATACAGTAATCAAGAAGCGTTAAATATTCACTTCAATTCTGAGTATTTAAAAGAATTTGTAGCAAATATAAGCAATTTACAGTTAAAAGAAATGATTATTGATATTATAGATATTACCTAACAAACTTTAAATGCTAAATATACCAACTATTAACGAATTTTAGCGATAGATATTAGTTTTTTTAACACGAATTTTACGAAGAATTAGAAAGTATTTCAATAAAATAGATAATTTTTTTAAATTTATTGAAGTTTTTAATCAAAATACTCTGTTTTTCTTATATTTTCTTCGTATCCTTCGTGGTTTACTAATCTTAGTTATCGCTAAAACCAGTTAATAGTTGGTTTAAACTAATTTTGAGGCGATATTATTCCGATTGTCCTTTTAGAAACGATTTGGCTATATTACAAGTTTTTATTTAATTTAAACCAAATTTTATCAAATATTGTTAATTTGTTTTGTTTATTTTTAGAATAATACCAAAAATGAAATTTTGCTTTTTTTAAAAATGATAGGTTTATTTTGGCTTTTTCAGACCAGTTAATGTAGTTTTCTAAAACGAGTAGTCTTATCTCATAAAGATTGTCTAACGCTTGCACACCTCTTATACTATTTACAACATCATCAGTGTAATTTAGGAGAGGCTCATCAATGTAAGCGAAATTACTTAATGTTAAAATTCTTAACCATAAAGCGTAATCTTCTATTGCCTTAAATTTGGGTTCTTCTGGGAAACCGTAGACTTTATCAAAGACTTTTTTTTCTATAATGACAGAGCTACAAATAATGCTATTTGCAAAAAGCAAGTCATTAAAACTAATAGTAGTCTTATTAAGGTTTAATAAATTCCCTTCAAGCCCCTTAGATGGGATAAATCTTTTTGCATTAGCACAAACAGCAAGGCAATTACTTTTTGTTAAAGCATCAATTTGAACTTGGAGTTTATCAGGATGCCATACATCATCACTATCAAGAAATGCAATAAAATCACCAGTTGCATTTTTTATCCCAATATTTCTTGGTATCGCAGGTCGTCCATTTCTACCACATTCGAGCCATTTTACAATTGGGTTAGAAAGTCCTAAAACAAGGTCTTTTGTGTTATCCGTTGAGCCGTCGTCGCAAATAAGAATTTCGTAAGGCAATACTGTTTGATTTAAAACACTGTTTATTGCCTCCAAAATTGTTTTTGCTCTGTTGTAAGTTGGAATGATTACAGAAATTTTCATATCTATCCTTAATTAGAAGGTTGCCATATATAAGTTCCATCGTTTTTTATATAGCCAATTTTAGAAGAAAACAAAAATTTAAAATTTACCCTTGCAATGCCAGCATGAAAATTTGTGCATTGATCAAATTGTGGCTTTATAACAATATTTCCTTTGTTATCAATAAATCCCCATTTACCATCAAGTTTTATCTGAGCAAATCCATCCTTAAAATCTTCTGCTTTTTCAAACTGGAATGGAATAATGACTTTGTTAGATTTATCAATAAATCCCCAAATTTTCCCCTTTTTGACCCTTGCAAGATTTTGTTTGAAGTTTTTTGTTTCATTATACTGTGGTTTAATTATAAATTTGCCTTTTTTATCAATAAATCCCCATTTTTTATTAATTTCTACCATTGCTATCCCATTTTTAAAGTCTTCGCATTTATCAAATATTGGCTGGATAATTAAAAATCCTTTTTTATCAATAAATCCCCACAAATGATCAATTTTTACCCTTGCTAACCCTTCATTAAACTCAGATGCCTTATCAAATTGAGGTCTAATAATTGTTTTTCCATCTTTATCTATAAATCCCCACTTGTTTTTTATTTTAACGCCTGCAAGTCCTTCACTAAATTTTGTACCACCATTGTATTCTAATGGAATAATTTCTTTTCCTTCTTTATCAACATACCCAAACTTAGCATCATTCCACACCAAAGCCCTATCCTCGTTAAAGTCCCACGCATCTTGATATATGATATTAACTTTTGTATCACCATCTTTATCAATAAATCCCCATCTACCATTTTGTTTAACTCTTGCCATATCATTCTTAAAATTTTCTGCTTGCTCAAATTTTAAATTAATTACAAGAATTCCTTCTTTATTAATGTAACCGTATTTCCAACCAGAGTTAGAAGAGCCATCCGCTACCGATAATTCATAACTTGTTACAATTGCAAAACCATTTTCGAATTCTTTTGCTTCGTCATAAAAGGGTTTTATTTTTATCTCACCAGATTGATCTATGTAGCCATATTTACCATCTTTTATTATAGGAAAAAGTTCTTCCTCATCGTTAGAAAATAATAAAAAAGAAATAGAGATAAATATAATGATAAAAACAAATTTATTTAGCATACTAAATTTTCTCCAAAATTAAAATTTAAACTCAAGACTTGTTTTAATTATATGTGATTTAATGTTGTCATCATTTATTTGAGTCTTTTTGATACCCCAAAGAGTTGGCTCGTAACTGATTTTAAAATCAACATTTTTATTACTAAATCTAACCGATGCCTCCATGCTAATATACTGCTCTTGATCATAAGCTAAACTAATATTATCATTAGGGATTTTAATTTCGTATTTATACACAATTGGTTTAAATCCAATTTCAAAAAACTTAAGACCATTCCACACGATATTAAAGTATGCCCTATTGTATAAATCAGTTTTGGAAGAATCATTATTTATTATAAATTTATTATTTATCCCAAACCAAACATCAACTTCTCTATTTATAAGGTTGAAAGGAGCAACTTCAAAATTTAGAATGTTTTTTTCCTCAAAAAAATAACCATTTGTTTTGTAACTCGTTTTTGTAATCTCTGCAGCAAAAAAACCATAATTTTCCATATCGAAATTTATTATCCCAATACGAGGTTTCAATTTTAAGATAAAAGCAGGCTGTGAGCCAAGATATACATTAGTAGAATAAGCCATCTCGTGAATATCAGTTGGTTTTACAAAATGATCGTCTTCATCATGAACTCGAAGATAATTAGAAAAAGGAATATTAAATAAGAAATAAGAACCTAATAATGAGGTATTATCTATCTTATAACCAATTTTAAGACCAATTGAAGCTGTTTGGAAAAACTTTTCGATAAAAAACTCATAATTTTTATCTTTACTAATGTTATTATAATCAAATCGCATAATAAAATCCGCATTAACAAAAGGTCCAAAAATAAAATTTTCATTGCTAAATTTTTTAACTTTAACAAAAGCCTCAACAAATTGTTCTATTTCTGGAGTATTCCTTGAGGCTGTAATATCAGTTTTATTTGGATCATTATCAGTATCAACAATTTTAAACTCGACATCAGTTTTTGCCTTAAGCTCAAATTTGTAATCATCTGACTTTTTTTGATTATCATCCTTATTTTCTTTTGAATATAATAGAAAAGCTGAAATAAGGATAAATAATAAAATCATTTTTTTCATAATTTTTTCCCTCTACACTATTTGTATTATTTAAAAATAATATTGATTATATAATTAATATAATTTTTGTTAATTATTATTATTTTTATCGTATTTTATCTATTTTAAACCATTATTATAAATTAAATACACATTTTTATTGCAAAATTATTAATTATATCATATAAAATCTAAAAACGATATTTATGAATGCGTATGATGAAATAACTAATATTTCTTTTAAATCATTAAATTTAAGGATTACCAGTATAACAAAAAATATTCTTTTGTCAAAATTAATCAAAGGATTTTGTATTTACAAACGATTAGATAATTGTATAGCCTAAATTATTTATTAAAAATGTGACATATATCACAGAATTAAATTTATTTTTTGATTAAACTCTAAGAATATTGAGTTAATATTTTAAAGGATCAGTATGGACGACATAGAAAAATTACTTGAAGCAATATCTTTGGATGAAAGAGGACTCATTAGTCAATTTGCAAGCATTGGCTCAATTGTAAACATATTTTTAGCTGCTGTGTTTGGTTTTTTGATACTTTTTATTTACTTATTGGTAACAGACAAATCGACAAGAGATATGTCGTTAAGTCTTACACTACCAGTACTTACGATTCTTATGACTGTAATAATGAGGATGCAAGGAGGGAAAGTTGCAATTTTTTTTGGAATATTTGGTATTTTAAGTATAGTGCGTTTTAGATCAGAATTAACAGATCAAAAAGGAATCACATTTATTCTATTTAGTATAATAATCGGGCTACTTCTTGGAATAGGAAATTATATTCTTACGCTTATGGCTTATATTATTATAGCAATAGTAATATTTATTATTAAATCTTACTTTAAACCTATTAATAAATATTTTCTTGTTGTAACAACTCAATTATCATTTGATGTTGCAAAAAAAATGACAGAAGATATTTTAAAGTCAAAAAGTATATCTTTTAAAATATTTTATATCATAGGAAAATGTGAATTTAGTTTAAAAAGAAACCAAAAAGAGGATTACAAAAGAATTATATACGAAATATTTTACAATGATTACAATGAAATTATGAATATCTACGAATTCCTTCATAATTCTTTAAAAGATAGTAACATAGAATTAGAAATGAGACATAAATTAGATTTTTAAAGAAAGGTGGTTTTTTTATGAGATTCTATTTGTTTATTTTTATTTTTTTATCTTTTTTGTCATGTGTTGTACCAGGCGATAAGGTTTTAGATAATAAAACGCCTTCTCAACAAACAGACGATAATACTACTAGCAATTTGACTGACTATAATAATCTTTTTAACCATTCTAACATCCACGAAATAGAAATCCAAATTACTCAATCTGAATGGGATGGATTAATAAGTGATATGAGAGTTAATATGAGAACTGGTAATTACAGAAAAGCAACTTTTGTATATCATGGGATAAATGGAGATAAAAAAGTTGAAGAGATTGGTTTTAGGACAAGAGGTAATACAACCCGCGTAATTCCTGAAGAACCAAAAGGAAGTTTTAGAGTAGCTCATTTTATGATAAAATTTAATGAAACATTCTCATTAACAAAAGGAACTACGGAATATCAAACAAGATCAGATAGAAGGTTTTGCAATTTGAGAAGTTTGAATATGAAATGGGCAAGAGATGATTATTCACTTGTAAGAGAATTGTATGCTTATGATCTTTTAAATAGAGCGGGTGTTTATGCACCAAAAAGTGGTTTGGGTGTTTTGACAATTAATATTGCTGGTGTTAAAAAATATTATGGTGTTTATACTTTGATAGAACCAGTAAATAAATCTTTTCTTACAAGAAGATATACTAAAGATAATAACGATGGCAATCTCTATAAATGTCTTTGGCAAGATGCAGGACCTGCAACCCTTGAAAAAGGTACAATTAATGATTGGTCTGTTGGCATTGAGGACTGGAAAGCAAATTATCATCCAAGTTATGATTTGACAACAAATGATGATACTCCAAATTTTAACGACTTGAAAGATTTTGTTAATAATATCAATGATAAAACAGGTACTGATTTTAAAACATATATAGAAACTAATTTTGAAGTTGATAGATTCCTCCGCTGGATTGCAGTTAATCAACTTGTTGGAATGCCAGACGATTATTGGGCTATGGGCAACAATTACTATATTTATTTCAATAAACAAAAAACAGAGTTTATCCCTTATGACTATGATCATGGTCTTGGTGGCGGATGGTTACCTTTTGACACAGCAAATGCAAATATTTTTTCGTGGAGAAACCTTAAAAAAGAATACGGACTACCTAACAATGGTCAACCTCTTATTGATAAAATTTTGGCTATCACAGAATATAAAGAAAAATATAAAAACTATTTAAAAGACTTTATTACAATACAAAATAAACTTTTTGTTTATAGTGACTATGAGAAAAGATTTAATGACATAAAAACACTTCTGACCCCATACCTAAAAAATCCTAATGGTGTATCAGGAGTTGCTACAAGTATGACAAATGGACAAAAAAGTTATTTCTTAAATAGAACGAAAAGCGTTGCAACACAACTTGGTTTAAACACCGCTGATTATGAAACAAAATAACCGTTATTTTTCTATAAAGGAAACAAGGGGTAGCTACCCCTTGTCCTCTTTTAAACCTGACAGGTCTATGTTTATATTTTATTTTTTATGTTTGCCATCTTTTACGCCATCGCTCATATCAATTTCATCAAATTTCTTTTGAAATTCTTCATTTGTAAAAACGCCTTTTTGAGTTAAAATATTGTACATTGTTTCAAAAAGAAGTGCCAATTCTTCAACAGCTTGAGCTGAATTTGTTTGGTTGATTGACGATTGATTTTGTGTTGTTTCAGAAAAGATATTCTTTAGAGTACTTAATGTTGAATTAAGATTGCCACCACCTGAAGTATTAAATA
>MIAN01000254.1 GCA_001829125.1 Spirochaetes bacterium GWB1_27_13
ATTAAATTAAATTAATAATTTTTTTTAATATTTTTCCTAAAAAATTGACATTTTTATTTATTTGTGGTATATTAAAACTGGTGATAAATATGTATTCTACAATGTTTAAATTTACTTCTTACATTTTTATACTCCTTCTTTTGTTGAGTTGTTCTACCGATCAGAAAGACAAAGAAATTCCTATTTCTATAACAAATATATCTATCAAAAAATCAGAAAATAAAACACCTAAAGAAAGTGAATTTCAAATTAATTTAGACCTTGAAGGCATAGTAAGTGAAGAAAATCTAAAACAAACAGATATTCAATACAAATGGGGCATAGAATATATAGAAATGGATATAAATAATGCTGACTCAAAAAAAGATATAAGTACTGATATTCTTTATAGTCATTTTAAAGAAGATTATTACTTTCTTGATGTTTCTAAAAATTCATTAACCTCTTTGCTTTCTGTTTACAAACCTGGTTATTATAAAATTAGTCTTTATGGTTCAAATATAAATGAAACTAAAGTTCGTTCTGTCATTGTAAAAGTTGGTAACCCTGAGCCTCCAGAACTTAATCTTAAACTAAATATTCCAAAAATAAAATCAGAAATGTCTTCTAAAGGAAGTTTTTTTATAAGTTATAGTAACAGTAAAAGCAAAAATAAATTTGAGGATATAATAGAAATTAAAGCATCTGATTTATCTTCTGATTGGTACAATACTGGCATAAAAATAAATCCATTTTTATCTTTTAATATAATCGCAGGTACTCATATATTAGATGGAGAAAATGATGTTAAAACTATAAAATCGATTACTAATTTTTCTAATGAAAAAGACACTCTTTTTTATGATTTTCAAGAAACAAAAGAAAAAAAAGTATCTTTATTGCCTATTGTTTTAAACGATATTGATTCAAACACAATATTTTCTATTTATAAAAATGACAATATAAAATGGTATACTGGCAATATTTATGTGAGTTTTTTAGTGTGGGGATATAACGAAGATGCTAGAAAGGACGAATTTATATTTTTTGAAAATTCTATAAATCAAGAGAATGAAAATATATCGAGTTACTTTAATAATAAATATTTAGTTAAGATATTTGCTGGTTCTTATGGTCTCAAGGTTTCTAATAGTGATTATTTTATATATTTTGGACCGGAAGGCATTAATGTTGACGAACTTGACATATCTAAGGAAAGAGATTTTTCTGGCTTACCTTATGGATATTTGCTTGGTAAACTTGGTACTGACGGTAAACCATTTCCTATTGGAGCATCTTATAGTTATATAAATTCTACCCAATTTCAAATATATTCAGAAGATAAATTTAACAACTTTGTTATCCAAGACGAATCTACCATCAATAATAAAATTGATATTTCAAAGAAATAAAACTACTTAAAGAAACTAATATAATAACATCTTTTAAAATCTATTTTTTTCAAATAAATTAAATATTTTTTTTTCATATTGATTTTTTCTGGTCAATGTATTAGAATTATAAAAAATGATTGTTTTTATAATTTAATTATAAGCATTAAAATTATCCTAATGTTAGCAATAACTTAAATTGTTAGCGAAACATAAAATTTAAAAATTAATTATTTATATATTTCTTATAAAAATTTAGGAAGACAATTAACTTTTAATTTAAGGAGAAATTGATATGGAAAAGCAGCAAAAACCACCATTAATGGTTGATAAAAAATTGGTTCATAAGCACAAAGAGGAAAATGTTTTAGTTTACAATTTAAGAAGATTATTACCAAGAAAAATAGAAGTAAAATTATTCGAAGATATTGTATTATCAAAACTAACTAAAGTAGAGCAAGAATTTATAAAAAAATATTATTCTAAAGACAGAGAATTATTATGGATAAAACAAGACCAACATGATAACAATGAATATTATGTGTTACACACTCTCCCTCATGAAATAGATATAAAATTTGGTATCGAGTTTGTAAAAATAGCCCAACTTAAGCCAAAGGAAAGTAGATTATTGTTAAGATATTATTCAAGAGACAAAGATCAAAAAAAGTTTATGTTGAATGATGACATTACAGATGAAGAAGAATTAAAAATACTAACAATATTAGGACTTACTGATTGGCATATTACAGATAGTGATAAAACTAGAATTTCCGAAATTTTAGAGAGAGTTCCAGAAGTTGAAAAAGAAAATATTTTTTATGGAAATATGTATGTAAATTTAAATCATGATTTCTTCTTTGAACATCCAAACGAACATGTCCCTGCTATGATGGTTATAGAAGCAGCAAGACAATTTCTAATTGCAGCATTCCATATGTTTTATAATGTTCCTTTAAAAGGAGTTGCTTTTATTGTTAAAGGCATTCAAGGAAATTTTAATAAATATTTAGAATTAAATTATCCTGTTAAATTTATGGCAACTATGAAATCTGTAAAATTTAAAAGAGGTTATATATCATTTTATGATTCTGATGTTACAATCTTTCAAAGAAATCAAGAATGTAGTGTAATGAATTTCGTTGGAAATACTATTAAAGGTGATGTATTTAAAGAATTAAGAATAGATAAAGAAAAATATCAAAAATATCCAAGATTTCATGCAAGATCAATGTTTTTCCATAATATATCGCTAAGAGATTATTCAAAAAAGAAGCATCTTTGCGATCTTGTTGATATATCAGCAACAGGCTTTCAATTAAAACTTGGAGATGATTTTAATATCGAAGATATAAACAAAATATCAAAACAATTTGAATTCTTTATATATTTTCAGGAAATTGGATTTGTTCATGGGGCTTGTGAATGTGTTTGGTTTGAAAATAGAGATGATTCTTATTATGCTGGTTTTAAAATCACAGAAATAGATGATGCTGATATAGAAAGTCTAAAAGAAGCAATTAAGAGATTTTGTTATATCAGAGAAGATAGAGAAATGCTCTAATATTATTATTTGTTCATTTAAAAAACACCTTGCAAGAGGTGTTTTTTTTTGTTAAGATTTTATTCCATTCTTCGTGACCTTCGTGCTTTATCTAAGATTTATTTTATTAAATCGAAATTTGGGTTAATATTTTATTTATTTAAAATATAAATTAGATTTTAATTTGAAAACAAGGTTTTTAAACCTTGTTTTCAGAAATTTATTTAAGACTAAACAACTAACTCTAATTAAGCTGCTTTTTGTTTTGATTTGTTTATAAAGAATAAAGCAAGTGGTACTATTATTGCGATTGCAAGTAATAACCAATAAAATTGGAAGAAAACATAAAATAACACTGATAAAAGCAAAGATACTATTGCTAAAACAAAATAAATGAGTCCAATTGCCAAATCTCCAATAATTGGAATAAAATCCAAAACTTTTAGGATTGGTCCAAATATTCCTGCGAAACCAAACATAAAACATAGACTTCCTATGATAAATTTCATCAGTCTTTCTGTATTTGCACTTGATTTTAATTGTGTAAAAGTGTCAGCAAGTCCTCCATAACAAACAACAAGCATTTTTGCACCCCATTTTCCAATAACAGGAGCCAATGAGTTAGAGCCTTTATTTGCAATACCAGATATAGTCATTGTATTATCATTTGGATTGTACACATAGCCATCAAGAACTTTTAAATAAACACCATCATAAATATCTTGATCTGTTGGTTTATCTGGCATACTATTAAATTTACCAAGTAAACTTACACCCATCTCATTACCAAGACTACTTCTTGTAGTTTCTCTACTCATACCAGGCACGTATTTAAAAACTTTTGTTGCTGTTGGGATATATTTTTGAGCAAAATCACCAAATCTTACACTAAAATCATTTACTCCAACGGTAAGATTATCAGGTGCTATTTGTACTGGATCGCCTTCTTTTTCCCATTTAAAAGTAACTTCTTTTTTCTTATTTCCATTAGAATCTTCAACTTCTCTTACTTCTTTCTTTGGAATATACTTTGATACTGAATAACTAATATACTGGCCATCATAAGTATCTCCTTCTGCTACTTTAACAGTATAAGGAGAGCCATCGGATAAAGTATAATTACCTTCTGTTTTGATTATTGTAGAATCAGCAATTTTAGAATCATTTGCACCTGTTACTTGTACTGCTTTTTCAAAGTATTTGTGGTATTGCATCTGATCTACTGCACATTTTTGCATAAAAACACCTACTGGTAACAAAAATATACCAAGTATCATACCTCCAATAACTTGTTTTACACCTTTTCCAAATTTTTCAAAAAAATTCATTATTTCCTCCTAATGTTTTTTTATTAACTTACTTTAAGATTAGTACAAAAAAATTAATATTTCAAATAAAATTTCATTTTTTTTTAAATTTTATTGTTTATAAAAATTATTATCATAAATACTATTTATATAACGTGAATATCAAATTATATTTAGTATAAATTTTAATACAAATGGTACAATGTTCACGAAGAATTAAATAATGTTTCAATAAAAAAGATGTTTTTTTAAAACTTATTGGAGTTTTTAATCAAATTTATCTTGTTTTTTTCCATTTCCTTCGTGTTATTCGTAGTTTTAAGTAATTCTTGACACGATATTATTATAATTGCTCTTTTAAAAACGATTGGGTATATCATAAAATTTATAAAAATATTTTTTAGTTTTAAAAAAAATAATTACCTAAAAAATAGCATTGCTGAAATAAAAGAGACAGCCCAAATTATAAAAAAAGAATACAGAAATAATCTTCAAACGTCTTAGTTCAAAAATATTCTTCAAAAAGAAAACTTATGAAAAAAAATTTAGGTTTATTCACCTCTAAATATTGACAAGTTTGGATATTTATTTTATATTGACAACTGTCCAAATTGTCAATATATACCTTAAACGTTTTATGTTTATAAATTCTGTCAAATTACAAATAATGCCAATTCTGTAATAATTGACTTTTAAAGAGCGTTTAAGTATATTATTCGTAAGCTTTTAATATATATGATTTTAGTTTTGATTCAAGGAGAATGTAAATGGCGGTACCTAAACATAGGAAATCCAAATCAAGAAAAAGAATGCACAGAAGAATTAATATGAAAATGGCACTTCCTTCTATGACAAAATGTCCAGAATGTGGTGGGTTGACTCCTCCTCATAAAGTTTGTATCCATTGCGGATATTATAAAAATAATCTTGTTGTTGAGGTTCAAGAAGCTTGAGAATAGGCATTGATGTTGATTCGGGCGAGCGTCCCTTTGAAGAACTTGTTCAGGGTGCAATAAAATCTTCTAAACTTTATCCAAGTGTTACAATATTTCTTATTGGAAAATCAGATAGAATTAGAAATACTTTTGCAAACATTGAGTCTCTAAATAATATTTTTTTGGTTGATGCCAAAGAAACAATATTAATGGACGAAAGCCCAATTCTTGCTTTAAAGAAAAAAAGAGAAGCTACAGTATTTATTGGTACGAGAATGTTAAAAAACAACTCGATTGATGTATTTTTTTCACCGGGTAATACCGGTGCTACTGTAGCAGCAAGCGTTCTTACTCTTGGGACAATTCATGGTATAAAAAAACCCTCGCTTGCTACTTTTTTTCCAAGAATTGGTGGTGGAGAAACTCTTATTCTCGATGTAGGAGCAAATCCCGAATCAAATGCTGAAACATTATTTCATAATGCTATTATGGGACTTTCATATTATAAAATTCTTTGTGAAAAAGAAGAACCAACACTTGGTTTATTAAACATGGGAGCTGAGTTTGGCAAAGGAAATACTAACATAAAAAAAGCATTCTATTATTTAAGTTCTATCCCTTCTTTTATAGGTAATGTTGAAGGTTATAATATTTTAAACGGTAGTGTTGATGTTGTCGTATGTGATGGATTTACTGGAAATTCTATATTAAAATTTGCAGAAGCTTTTAAAGACCTTTTTTCTTCAACCTTAAAAGAAGTTTTTCTTGGAAAACAAAAAAATAATGAATCCAAAAGCTTTTTATCTTACACCTTAAATCTATTCGGTTTTTATAAAGAAAAAAAGAAATTAATCTACGAAAAAATAACACCCAAATTTTTTGGGAGTGCACCACTTCTTGGGGTAAATGGTACAGTTTTGGTAGGACATGGGATGTGTACAGAAAGAGATGTAATGAATTCAGTAGACTTAGCTTACAAATTATATCAAGATAAATTTCTAAGAAGACTTATGGTTAGTGTAAAAAAACTACAGAAAAAATAAACTTTCAAAAGTGACATTCGCAAATGTAGATTTTGAAAGTTTAGGTTGCCTTTAAATTAAGAGGAGGAAATATGGGTAAATTACTTTTTATTGGTGCAGGGAATATGGGACAGGCTATCATAAATGGCATTCTACAAAAAGGACAATATAAAAAAGACGAAATATTTATATACGAAGTTAATCTACAAACAAAAAACTCTGTGATAGAGAATTTTGGAGTTAAAGAATATTCAAAAATTGACAACTCGATAAATGAGTTTGATGTGATTATTCTTGCTGTAAAACCTCAAATTTTTAATAATTTTGGCTTAGATGCAGCAATGAGTGCTATTCCACAATTTTTAACTAAAAATCAGACAATTGTTTCTATAATGGCTGGTGTTTCTATAAAAAAAATGGAAGATTTTTTTGGTAAAGATTCAAATATTATAAGGATTATGCCAAATACGCCATCTTTAATTGGACAGGGAATGAGCGTAATTTCTGCTTCTCATAATGTATCTAAAGATAAGATAGATGTTGTAAAAAATATTTTTGAGTCAATAGGGCTTGTCGAATTTATAGAAGAAAAACATCTTGATGCAGTTACGGCTTTGAGTGGCTCAGGACCTGCTTATGTTTTTATGTTTATCGAAAGTCTAATACAAGGCGGAATCCTCTGTGGTCTTCCAAAAAGTTTTGCAGAAAAACTTGCAGTCCAAACTGTCGTTGGCTCTGCAATGATGGTTGATGGCAAAAAACCAATTGAAGAACTAAGACATCAAGTGACATCTCCTGCAGGAACAACAATTGAGGCAGTATCAGTACTTGAGTCAAAAGGCTTTAGAAGTGCAATAATAGAGGCAATAAGAGCAGCTTCAAATAGATCAAAAGAATTAGGTAAACAATAGGAAATCTTATGACAAGCGAACAAATATCTGGGTATGACAAGAAAATAAAAAAAGACTGCATTCAATATTCTCTAAAATGGTCTCCATATATCCTTGGAGAAAAATTTAATGTATTAAAAAAACTTACTGAAATGACTGGGCTTTATGTAGTTTTTAGTTTAAATAAATATAAAAGATTGATACCTGTTATTCTTGGGGCTTCGTGGTACACAGGGCTTCGTCCAACGGTACTAAAAATTTTCACACCAACTTCAGTTGATGTTATCCCACTATCTGTCACACAAAAACTTGAAGACCAAAAACTTTATATAAAGAGGCTTTTGTTGACACAAATGGTCTTGAAGCACCAGCAGGCTTAGAGTTTGTAAAAATCGTTGATGATGATACAAAGACTTATCATAAGAAGGTTACAACATCCACCAAATAATACTTTATTATATACTTAAACGCTTTTAAATGGTCAATATCTAATAAGAGTTGATATTACCCACAATTTGTTTCTTAAAAACGAATTATAGTAGTACTGCATTTAAGGTATAGAGACAATTTGGACAATTCTCAGTATAGTAAAAGATTTTAAATCTCACACTTCAAAGTAAGTAATCATTACCCAAAATTTAATGCAATAAACTCTGTCAATGGAAATTTTAAAATTTAAAAAAATCATCATACTTTCAAATAATTTCTTAAAATAAAATAGACATTTTAAATTATTTTGATAAAATAGGCTTATTCTCTAAACATAAGGTGGAACAAATGACAATAAAACAATTTAATGAAATTCTACAAAATAAAATTTTAGTACTTGATGGTGCTACTGGGACAGAGTTGCAAAAACGAGGTATGCCAAAAGGTGTGTGTCCAGAAAAATGGGTTTCAGAAAATCCTTCTATTTTAATAGATGTTCAAAAATCATATAAAGATGCTGGGACGAATATAGTTTATAGTTGTACTTTTGGTGCAAATAGATATAAACTTGAAGAATTTGGTCTTCAGGACGAAGTTTATCAGCTAAATAAAAAACTTGCAGAAATTTCAAGAGATGCAGTTGGAAAAGACTCTCTTGTTGCAGGAGATCTCGCTCCTACTGGCAAATTTATTGAGCCTTTTGGGGATGTTAGTTTTAATGATGCTGTTGCTGTTTATAAAGAACAGGTAAAAGGGTTACTCGATGGCGGGGTTGATTTATTTGTAATTGAAACAATGCTTGATATTCAAGAAATGAGAGCGGCTTTA
>MIAN01000255.1 GCA_001829125.1 Spirochaetes bacterium GWB1_27_13
GAATAGAAAGGTCTTTTTATTTTCCATCAGTTGGTACGACCCCCTACCAGTTTTCTGTAATGGACGAAGAAATTTCGTCTCAAAGACTAGAAGTTTTAAAATATTTACTAAAAGATGAACCTTGTATAGTTTGTGCCTCAGTCGAATCTGCTGTTTTTCATATCACACCAAAAAAAAATCTCGCACCATTTATTTTTACACTTGCGATACACGATATAGTTGAAATAGAAGATTTAAGTAAAAAATTGATTCAATGTGGGTATTATAGAGTAGAAAAAGTTAGTTTGGCTGGAGAATTTTCTGTTAGAGGTGATATTTTTGATATTTATTATTCTACACTAAAAAATCCAGTTAGAATTGAGTTTTTTGACAATGAAATAGAGTCGATCAGAAGTTTTAATCCAACAAGCCAAAAAAGTGAAGAAGTTTTAAACGAAATAATTATTCCACCACATAAAGAAATAGTTTATACAGAAAAAGAGTTAAAGAATGTCACAAAAATCTTAGCAGAACTTGGCGGAACTGAAGAAGAAAAAGCGTATATAATAGAAAAAATTAATAATTACCAAAGATTTGACGGAGAACAATATTATTTGAAGTTATTATACGAAAAATCGTCGTTATGTAATTATTTTAGCGAAGGAATTTTAATAATAAATGATTATAGTTTTATTGAAAAAAAACTTGTTTCATTATTTAAAGAATTTGAGGCTAATTTTCATGAAACTGCAAACAAAAGAAAACCAAAAGTAACGCCTGATGATATGCTTTTTAATTTGAATGAAATATATAATATTCCACAAAAAGTAATTGAGTGTAATTATATTGACGAAACGGGAACAAAACTTGATGTCAACTTTAATTTTGCTGGAATTCCTATATATCTTGGTAATTTGGAGTTATTTAAGGCTGATTTGAAGAAATATCTTGATTCTGACTATAAAGTTGTTCTTTTTGCAGTGAATGATATACAAGCTGATAGGCTTAGGGCAATTTTTAATCAGTTTCTTCCTTATGATGATAGGTTTGATATAAAAGATAAGGGTTTTTCGATTTTGCCTCTGTATTTAACTACTGGTTTTTTATCGAATGATAGAAAAGTCGTATTTTTGACAGATTATGAGATTTTTGGTAAACGCAAAAAAATATCAAAGCATTTTCATACAAAAAGGACAGAGGTAATTGACTCGTTTATTGATTTAAAACCTAATGATTATGTTGTACATATTCATCATGGGGTAGGGCAGTTTGCGGGAATTGAGCGGGTTAAGTCTCAAGGATCAGAAAAAGATTATATTGCGATTTTGTATGCTGATGGTGATAAAATTTTTATACCAGTAGAACAGCTCAATTTTATCCAAAAATATATTTCTGCTGATATTGGCTCAAAACCAAAACTTGATAAAATTGGTGCTAAGGGCTGGTCAAAAACAAAAGAACGGGTTCAAAAATCAATTGCAGAACTTGCAGGAAAACTTGTAGAACTTTATTCTTTTAGGTTAAATCAAAAAGGTTTTGCTTTTTTACCAGACACACCATGGCAACGAGAGTTTGAGGCAAAATTTCCTTACGAAGAAACAGAAGACCAATTACTTGCAATCGAAGAAGTTAAAAGGGATATGGAAGAAGCAAAACCAATGGATAGGTTAATTTGTGGTGATGTTGGTTTTGGTAAAACAGAAGTTGCGATGCGTGCTGCATTTAAGGCTGTTATGAGTGGAAAACAAGCGGTGATTTTAGTACCAACTACAATTTTGGCAGAACAACACTACGAAAATTTTAGTGAAAGATTTAGAGATTATCCAATTAAAATTGAAATGCTTTCTCGTTTTAGGACTAATGAAGAACAAAATAAAATTATAAAAAAACTTGCAACTGGTGACATAGACATAATTATCGGCACTCATAGAATCTTGTCTGCAGATGCTAAGTTTAAAAATCTTGGGATTTTGATTATAGATGAAGAACATCGATTTGGTGTTAAGCATAAAGAAACTGTTAAGCAATTAAAAAAATCTTTGGACTGTCTTTCTATGACTGCCACACCTATTCCACGAACTCTACACATGTCCCTATCAAAAATTAGGAATATGTCAATAATTAACACTCCACCAAAGGAAAGACTGCCAGTTGAGACTTATGTAATGGAATTTAACGAAGAGATTCTCAAAATGGCAGCGGATCGTGAACTTGAAAGAGGTGGACAAATTTTTTTCCTCTATAACCGCATAAGTACAATTTTTGAAATGAAAAAATATCTAAATCAGTTATTGCCAACAGCAAGGATTGTTGTTGCACATGGTAGAATGGAAGAAGACGAACTTGAGGATGTAATACATTCTTTTATAAATCATCAGCACGATATTTTACTAACAACAACGATTATTGAGTCTGGTATAGATATATCGAGGGCTAATACTATTTTTATTGATAGAGCGGATAGGTTTGGATTAGCGCAGCTTTACCAACTTAGAGGACGAGTTGGGCGTTCTAATGTAAAAGCTTATGCCTACCTATTTTACGAAGATAAACGAATCTTAACAGAAGATGCAATGAAAAGATTAAGAGTAATTTCAGAATATACAGAACTCGGTAGTGGTTTTAAAATCGCTATGAAAGACTTAGAAATCAGGGGTGCTGGGAATCTTTTGGGACCAGAACAAAGCGGGGACATACTTGCCGTTGGTTTTCAACTCTATTGCAAATTATTAACAGAAGCAATTAAAGAAATCACAAAAAATAAAGAGACAGACTTAGAGTTTGAAGAAGATAATGAAGTCTACCTCGAAATGCAATACATTGGCTTTATTCCAGATAGTTACATAGTAGACCCAAAACAAAAAATCGAAATTTACAAAAAAATAGCAGGCATCACCCACGAAGAAGAAATAAACATATTAAAAACATCTATTTCTGATAGATTTGGCAAAATACCAGATGAAGTCGATACACTTTTCTTAATTTCAGAAATTAGAATACTTTGTAAAAAAATGAATATAACAGAAGTCATAGAAAAATCAAAAACATTCGAGTTAAAATTTAGTGACTCAAAAAACATAGACTTTACAAAATTAATGGCTCTAATTTCAAAAACCAACGGAAATATTTACCTACTTGGTAAAAGCCCTAACTCGATTTTTATGAAAATCAAAGATGAAATGGCAATTGAGGAGAAAATTAAGTATTTGAAGGATTTTTTGGGAAGGATTGTGGGTAAGTGAGTTAAAATTACTGAATATCATTCTATTGGAAACAAGGGGGAGATACCAATTATTTCCGTAGCAATATATTTTTTAACACTGAGAACACGAAAAAAGAGGGATAGAATAAATCTATATTGATTGTTATATTTAAAGACTTTATAATGTATATTAAATTACTAATTTATTATCTATTCTTTAGTACCAGATATTGTTTGATATTCATTTGGATTTACAATCCATCCTGTTCGAATTACACCACCTAACATACCATCATATTGATATGTTATTATTACTATTTCGTTATTCTCTAAATCAATAACTGTTGTTGAAATTGTATTTTGACCAGCAACTTGATATATTATCTTAACATTCTTTGGTATATCTTTTTTACTAGCTGCAAATACACTCATAGTTAAAAATAAAATTATTAAAACAACTAAATATTTTTTCATAAAACAAAAATTCCTCTCTTAAATTAATATATGTTAATTATTTACCTATCCCTCTATAGTAATCTACCAAATCCTTCCCCATTTTGTAAACAAAAATTAATATTTTTTACTTCAATATCTTATTAATTTGAATGTTATTATTTATAATTTTAAACTTAAATAAAATTTGAGTTCAATATTATTTAAATTTTTAAAATTTATGTTAAAAATTACTGAATTCACCCTATCATTATCAAAGAATCTGTCCCTAGCTCCGTCCCATGGGACAGACCAAAAACCAGTTTTTAAACTAACAACAATTAGAACAAAATGTAACTTAAATTTGTTTAATTATTTAAAAATTTATTTATCATTGACAAAGATTTTATTTGCATTAATATTCTTGTATTGTTTTTTTTAAAAACCAGTTTTTGTTGTCTATTCTTCCTCATTTTTTGCTGGAGGCCATGAGACTTTGCCTGCCAACAAGTCTTTCATCATACTTGTCATAAATTTTACGATGATCTTCGCCACTGCTACTTTGATTGGATTTATTTTTGTATCGAAATAATATGACTTTTTATTATAAAACTCATAATCTGCAGGAAAAATATGCTTATATTCGGTATATATTTTTTGCATGATGAGGAATGTCACATAACTATATAATGTTGGTGATGGTAGAGACTTATCTATACAGGCTTGATAGAATTTTTTGGATGCTATATCAATGGCTCGTTCCTTCTTTGCAATAGAGCGTTCTGTCTGCATCCATGGAGGTGTAGATATTCCCAGTTCGTGAACTTTATAAGAACCTCCCAGAGTGACACTGAGAGCAGATAATGTTTCCTTATTGCCTCCGCCTGCCATGTTTCCAACACTCAACACCTTCTGACGGTGGAAGCATGGTCTATGGTTTCTGTAAGCGAATCTGTCGATAAAATTTTTCATAAGCCCGCTGACATTATTTACATATACAGGCGATGATAGGATAATACCGTCTGCCTCTAGCAGTTTTTGTTCGATATTTGAACGATCATCTTTGAGTGGGCATTTTTCTTCGCCCATAGTCATACATTTATAGCAACCGATGCACGGCTTTAGATTAGCATTCTTCAAGAAGAGGTATTCAAATTCCACCTTGCCAATCGATTTCATCCTATCTTCGAGCATTTTTACAATTTTATAGCCAGCCCCCTTTCCTTTGGGACTACCAATTATTGCTATTATTTTCATAATCTAACTCCTATTGAGTCGAAAATTACTCAGTTTAGTTTTTTTAAAAATCTTTCATTTTTATGTGGAATGCTATCTATCTCATATAAATCTAATTATCCATAATTACGTAATTTATATAAAAGATTTTATTAAGTTTGTAAAGAAAAAATAATATTTTTTAACTATTCCTATATGCTAAACAACATTATTGGAATGAATGATTTTTTTCTGAAATTTTGTGGCTAAAAATCTCAATCTATATACGGTAGTGTAAAATAGAATGTTGTTCCGTTTTGTTCATCTGTATCAAAATTAATTTTACCCCCAAGGTATTTTTCTCCGAGTAGTTTCATACTGTATGTTCCGAGTCCTCTTCCCTTACCTTTTGTAGAAAATGAGCGTTGAAAGATTTTACATTGGACATATTCTGGCATGTACATTTTATTGTTGACCCAAAATCTAATATATCCTTCAATATTTTTATCACATCCTATTGTTATTACTTTTTTATTAGAGGATTCAAGGGCATTTTTAAGCATATTTATAAGAATTCTTTTTATTAAAACAGAATCGTTTTTAAATTGTTGATTTATAGTATTATCATCGATTTTTATTATTTTATTTTTTGCTACATAGTGATATTCGATTAGTTTAACAGTTGAGTCTATTACCTCTTTTGAGAATAATATAACTTTATTTAGAGAAATATCGTTATCTTCTGCCTCAAGTAATATCTTCTGGTAATTTATATCTTTTATCATATCATCAAATGATTTTTCAATGAATTCCATTTCATTTCTTATTGCATCTGGAACATTTTCTTTTAAAATTTCTAACAAGCCTTCTATCGCACTTGCAGAATTAATAAAATCATGAAAAAATGATCTTTCAAGTATTCTTCTCCTAACAGTATCAGATATATCATTTAATGTAACAATATAAAAAAAATCATTTTTAGTTGCAAAAGGAACTACTTTTCCAAACATATTTAAAGTATTAAGATAGCCTTTTATATTTTGAGTTAGGGCAACTTCACCATAAGCTTCTTTTTTTGTGTTTATGGCTTCTAAAATAATATTTATTATATTACAATTTTTGCAAGCAGAAGATTTTCCACAACCATAAATGTTTTCATTAGAATGTAGGCATCCAAGTGCTTCACCTGGTCGTTTGCCATAGATTAGAGTACCGTTATCCAAACCTAAAATTTTAAGAAATATAGTATTCACAAAAACGATTTGTCTATATGAATTGATAATAAATGCAATTACATTACTTGCATTAAAGGCAATTTTTAACTGCTCCATATCCTTAAAATAGTCAATATCGCTTAATAATTCGTCGCTTGTTAGTCTTTCTGGTTGAGAATAAAAAGTCATTTAATGAAACTCCTTCGTCTTTAAAAAAGACTATTATTTATAGCCCAAATATTAAATTAACATTTAGCCACAAAATTTAACATAAAAACATAAAATTAGAGCAATAATTCTAAGCATTCGATAAAAATTATGTATGATTCAGAGATTTAAATTTCTAAAAATTTTAACTTAAAATTCGAGTTTATGCTTAATATTGTCTATATTTAACTTTTAGAATTTTTAACAAACTAACCTGTACTTATTTGATAGGTAAAATTTTCTTTGCAAAGATAAATTAATAAACTATTTAGGATTTGTAGGCAAAGTATAATTGGTATTTCTTAATAACTTTTAAAATTAGACTCCTAATTATTTTGTTAAGTATAATAATTTTTTTCTTAAAAATCAAGTATTAAATTTATATTTTATAAAAATTAATAAAAAAACTACCCAAAGAGATAAACTTTTTGGGTAGTCTTTACAAAAAAAATATTACTATATGGTTAAACAGATGATTGCCATCTGTTTAAATCCATATAGTTGATAAAGGGTTCTAAATTATTTTTTTATAAAATATGTCTGAGGTGCAAAAAATCCATAAAATGGATTTGTTGGATCAAACTCATCAACATAAGTATCTACTTCTGCATAGTATTCACCTGCATCAATTTGTCTATTGTTTTTACCTGTTACAGGATCAACTTTGTCGATAATTACAGTCATCTTATAGCTACCAGCAGGAATAGGTTTGTC
Organism: Spirochaetes bacterium GWB1_27_13; assembly: GCA_001829125.1. Classification (GTDB taxonomy): domain Bacteria; phylum Spirochaetota; class GWE2-31-10; order GWE2-31-10; family MWDO01; genus GWC1-27-15. The sequence continues at coordinate 6,964 of MIAN01000255.1, forward strand.
ACTAACACTATCAAACATATCCATAATACCATCTTTACCTATCATAAAGTCTCTTACACCATCTTCTGGTGGATAGATTACTTCTTGATTTGTATCAGTATTAGTTATCCTAACAACCATGTGGTAATTTGACTGGTTATTTGTTGGATCAATTGTAAAATCTGTTAAAACAGAAGTATCAAATTTTATTCCAAATTCGTATCCAATAAAATTCCAGTAATTTAATGACCATACCATTTCAGAACCAGGAGCCATTCCTCCTAAGTTTATGTATGTTTCAGTTGCCATATCACCATAAGTTGGTACTAAACCTCTCATATCTTTGTTATTCCACAACTCCATAGTAGAAACTAAAGTTCCATCTATATCTGCACTTCCATCTTGATCAATAAATGCTCTAACAACATAGTCTCCTTCATTAATTCCATCAAAAGTAACATCAATTGTCGCTAGTGGAGTATTTGGATCTTGTGGTTGGTTAGGTGTTTTAATATTTTTAATACGAAAGTCAGCAGTAGAATCTGGTCTTGATAACCAAACAAAAAGATTTTTGTCCATATATTGGAATTTATTTGGTAAATTTGTTAATTGAAGTTTGAGGTTATACTTATTTACTATTGGTGTATAAGATGAACCTAATGTTACATCAAGAGTTTTAATATTGCTATTAGCATCTGGGTCTGTGACATTTGGTAATAACATAAAGAAATCACCTTCGTCTGGTTTACCATCCCATTTATATATCTTTGTATTTGATACAGCAATGAAATGAGGTGCACCTTTTTTACCACCAATAAATTCAAATGTATTGCCTGTTGATTCATATCTTGCAAGCATTTGAGCTCCATTTTCGTAATCATAAGGTTTATCATTACTCCATACTGTAACTATAAATGGTGTATCATATTTTGTTAAACCTGTATCCATAGTAATTGTACCTTTGATGTCAAAAGCATCTGGTTGACCAACATTAGGTAATTGATTTGTTATACCATCTGAGATTACCATATCTGGTTTTAAGTAAATAAAAATATGTTGTTCATTTTTTGTACTATCAAAAGTAAACATTGGATTTGTTGAGCTAGGATCATCAGAACCTATTGCAACATTTATTTCTTGACTTATTATACCATTAACATTTCCCATGCTACCTTGATATTCAACATATTGAGAAGCATAAAATTTATAACTATTTCCTTGTATAGCTTTTTCAAAATACAAAGTATTATCTACCAAGTCTTTTCTAAAACCATTAGCCTCTGTAATAAATGAGCCGTCTGGATTATGTACTTTAACAAAGATTTTATCTTTATCTGTTGATAGAGCATTTATATCTGTAACATCAGCGAGTGGAATACCGCTCTTTTCATATTTGATATGAACAAATATTTTTACAGTACCATCTGATGAAAGTTGAGATTCACTTGGTTTTGACATATCTGCCATTGATATAAGAGTATCAATAGTTTTGTCGGAAGCAGTTAATTCAGTAGAAGGTACGAGTAGTCCAGTTAATGAGTCATAGGTACCTTTGTAGAATTTTCCATCAGTGTTTGCATAGAAGTATAATGGTGAACTACCTGTACCAGTTGACTGTTTTTTAAGACCAAGAAGATCATCCATATTAAGAGGTCTTGGATTTGCGTTTACAGGGTCATCGTATTTTAGACCATTAAGAACGATCATATATGGAGCAGCATTATTCTTTTTAAAATTTTTAAATGTATATGTTTTTACTGCATTGTCTATCTTAAAAATAGCTATTGGCATTGTCTTTAGCCCTTCTTCTTTAGAGGCTAGAGGCATAAGGATTGCAAACCAAATATTTGCATTTGTTAAATCAGCAGCAGCATCAATTGTTCCTGTAATTTCAGTTCCAAGTTCATAGTTTGGATTTGCCACGCCATTTAATGTTTCTGGAGTCATACCATCATAAGGTTTAAAAATAGTATAATCAATGCCTTGTTGTTGATTAACTTCAGTATCAGTTAATTTTTTCCATTTTAGCACTGTTAATGCTAAATTCTTAAAATTAAATGAACTTACTCCATTATTCATAAAAGAATCATCATAACCATAGTCACCATTACTTAGAATTCCATTCTGATCCATATCGATAAAAGCTTTTACCATATAATTAGTGATTTCTTTTAAGAAAACTTTAGCAGGAACTTTTATCTTTAATGGAGTTGAAAGAGATGCAGTATCAACAGTAAGGTCTGCCATACCACCAGCATCTGGGTTTTCAATTATTCCCATGCTTGTCTTTTCGTTTAAGAATACATATACTTTCATGCCATTTGCATTGAAAGAAACTCCAGTATCGGCATCTTTAAATGTTAATAATGCTTGTAGTGTTTGTGGTTTTTGGAAGTCTGTACCTGTATATCCGTCATTATAAACTTCATCAGTACTACCCATTTTTCTCCATGTAAAACCAACAGATGGATCCCCTGCTTTAACTGTAACATCACCGTTTATATTAACACCAAATAATATCACGCCATAATCATCATCAAATGTTGCAAGATTATCTATACTGTCATTATTAGTCATATCGATCATTGCAGCAATTGTATAAAAACCAGCTGCTAATTTTGTACTAGATGTTACGCTTGCATCGCCAGAAGAACTAATTGTTGCATCAAGAGTTGTAACAGAACTAGTTGTTAAACCAGCTTTTGGTTGCTCGCCATCCATTTGGTCTGCTTTTAATACATAAATTTTAAGTTTTTTACCAACAGCTTGTGTCGGACAGAAACCAGCTTTAATAGTTAAGTAACCTTCACTTATTACTTTTGTTGTACCAGCAGTTGTAGCAGAATCTATTGTTTGTTGAATTGTAGCAGTATCAATATTGGTGTTATCTTCAAATGTACCATCACCATTTTCATCTTTTTTTTCTACCTTAATAGGTTTTGTTGCTGTTATTTTACCAGTAGAATCTTTTTGTATTTCTGTTCCTGTATATACAGCTTCTTGGAATTTACCTTTTGTATCACTCTTTGTTACTGCTGTTTGTTGAACTACTTTTACACCAGTAGTGGTTGTATTTGTAATTGTAGAACCTTCTGTTACACTCGCACCTGTTTCGTCAGAAATAACAGTAGAACTATAATTAGAAACTTCTGAAACTTCGTCTGTGCTAGCAAGTTTAGTTTTATCACCAGTGTATGCAATAGAACCATCTCTAACATTGATTATTCTTTTTGAGTTTATCATTGACCAGCTAATTTTTGCTGATATGTTATACAAGCCAGATGTAGCATTAAAACTACCATCGCCTAACATAAACTCATCACCAAAATAACCAGTTCCATTCATAACAAATTTTTCTGTTGGATTTAATGGATTTTTAATTTCTTCATACATTGTCCATTTTTGACTTGTAGGTTTTGTAATATCAATATTTACAAAACCAATTTGTGTATCTTGCAATACTATACTATCATCCCAATAATATTCAAACTTAAATTTTTTTCCATCTCCAGAAAGGTCTGTTACTTTAATATAAACAGGAATTCCAATAAAAGTACCCATATCCCCAGATTTTGTTGTAGTACCAGAACCTTCGCCTTCCACAGCTGTTCTAAAACCAGTAAACATAGGCATAAAAAGTTGTGTTAATTTTTCTTTTGTAAGTGATTGTGCATCAGCTCTTGAAAGTCCAATATCATTTCTTAATTTCTCTACAATACTTAAACTCTGTTGATTACTCGTAGCATTATAGCTTGGAGCTGTTGAGAATACTGCACTTGGCATAATGGATAAAGAACTTGATTTTATAGTAGTAGTAGTAGTTCCATCGCCTCCGCCAGATGTAGTAGTGACTGTTTGTATTTCAGCCTGTGGACAGCCTACTAAAAATAAAATTAGCATAACCGCAATACTTATAACCGAAAAAAGATTTTTTTTCATATAAATCCTCCTAGATTAAATTTATATATATAATTTTATAATTATATCCATAGTTAATAAAAAATATATGGCAGGTGAATAACAAGCTAATAAAGGAAAGGTTTTTTCCATTTTGTTTCTCACAATAAATAAAATATATGACAACATAATAAATAATAATCCAAAAAAATAAAAAAGCAAATAATTTGATAATATTTTTTTAATATTCTTTTAATGTTCTTTTAATATTTCTAATAGTGTATCTTTTAAGTATTTTTTAATTAAGAATTTAGACGTTTTGTTACTAATAAATTTTATATAAAAATATCATTAAGAAAAAATAAAATCTTAAAAAAATCATTAAATTTTATAATTTTTAAAACTTTTTTTATAGTATAAAAATTTTTATTGATTAATTATTTAAAATATTGTAACTTTTATTAATTATGTTTTATATAACATCGATTTTTCAGATTGTCACAGATTTAAATTATATAATTTTTGACAGACTGAAAACTTTTGGTATATTTAAAGAGGAGAATGATTTGTTAAATAATTTTAAAGGCAAAAGTCTTTTAAGTTTAAACGATTTTTCAAAGGAAGAAATTGCCTATTTAGTAGATTTTTCTATACAGTTAAAAGAAGAAAAAAAATCAAATATTCAAAAAGATAGATTAAAAAATAAAAGTATTGCTTTAATCTTTGAAAAAACCTCAACTCGAACAAGATGTGCTGCAAGCGTAGCGTGCTTTGATGAGGGAGGGCATTCTGAATTTCTTGGAAAAGATGATATTCAAATGGGAAAAAAAGAATCCATTAGAGATACAGCAAGAGTTTTGGGTGGAATGTTTAGTGCTATATTATTTAGAGGATTTGAGCAAGAAACTGTAGATTTACTTGCTAAGTATTCAGGAATTCCTGTAATAAATGGTTTAACTGATAGAGAACATCCAACTCAAATTTTAGCGGATTTTATGACTATAAAAGAAGTCTTTGGAAGACTTGAAAAATTAAAAATTACTTATCTTGGTGATGGAAGAAACAATGTAGCTAATACACTCTTATTAGCTTGTGCAAAGATGGGAATTGACATTGCAATATCATGTCCTAAAAGTCTTTTTCCAGAAAATAAGTTGATTGAAGATGCAAAAATACTTGCAAAACAAAATAATTCTTCTATAATTATTACTGAAGATCCTTTTTTAGCTGTAAGGGATGCAGATGTAATATACACGGATGTTTGGGTTAGTATGGGCGAAGAAGATAAGCCAGAAATACAGGAGCGTATTAAATCGCTAATGCCTTATTCTGTAACTAAAAAAATAATGGATAGTACAGGTAAACCAGACACAATATTTTTACATTGTCTTCCTGCAACTCATAAAGATGAGGTGCATTATATGGAAGTAACAGAAGAAGTTTTTGAATCAAAGCAATCGTATGTATTCTTACAAGCAGAAAATAGGTTGCATACTATAAAGTCAGTTCTTATATCCTTAATAGGAGGGGTAAAATGAAACCATTATATATTTATAATCTCTTTCCAAGATTATATAAAAATGCAAAAGAATGGGAAAAAAATATAACTAAAATTTCCAATATGGGATTTAATTGTATATATCTAAATCCATTCCATTATCCTGGATTTTCAGGTAGCTTATATGCTCCAAAAGATTATTATGAATATCATCCTCTTTTTTTCTCAAAAGTAAAATCACCGGATGAACAATTAAAGGATTTTATTGATGCCTGTAAAGAAAAAAATATTGATGTGTTTATGGATTTGGTTGTAAACCATACATCAATTGATTGTCCTTTAATAAAAGATCATAAAGAATGGTATGTTTTGGGGGAAGATGGTGATGTTAAAAGACCTGGAGCGTGGGAAAATGGTCATTATATAACATGGGGTGATTTAGCGACATTCAACCTTGATACTAGCCCTGATAGAGAAGGGTTATGGAATTATTTATTGAATATGTGTCTTCATTATCTAAAAATGGGTTTTAAAGGTTTTAGATGTGATGCTGCTTACCAAGTTCCAAATGAATTTTGGGTGTTTTTAATATCAAAAATTAAGTCAGAGTTTCCAGAAACTGTTTTTCTTGCAGAAACTCTTGGATGTATGCCAGTTCAAATTCAAGTTCTTTCAAAATGTGGATTTGATTATATTTTTAATTCGTCAAAATGGTGGAATTTTAATGATTCGTGGTGTCTTGAGCAATATTCATTAACAAGAAATATTGCACCTTCTGTTTCTTTTCCAGAGACTCACGATACCCCAAGACTTTTTGAGGAAGTTGGTAAGAATGAGATTGCATTTTTACAAAGATTATATTTTGAAGCGATTTTTTCTCAAGGTTTTATGATAATAACAGGTTTTGAATATGGTTTTACTAAAAAAGTAAATGTTGTTGACTCAAAGCCAGAAGATTGGGAAGACACAGGAAGAGATTACACTAAAAAAATCAAAAATATTCTTGCTATAAAGAATGCTTTAAAACCATTGCATGAAGAAAGTAGAATAGAAATAATAGATCAATCAAATTGGATGAATATTTTCTGTTTTGTTAAAGAATGGGAAGGCGAAAGAGTTTTATTACTTTTAAATAAGGATATTAATAATTGTCAAAAAATATATCTTGAAAATATAGAAGCAATTCTTAGAGATACTAAAATTAAAGATTTTTCTCCTGAAGAAAGAACTAATAATTTTGTAAAAACAATTGATATTACTCTAAGACCAGGAGAACTTAAAATCTTTGCACCAGAGAAAAATTATAAGACAAAATAGATTTAGATAAATTGAAAAAAGCGGCATTTTGTAAATGCCGTTTTTTTTATTAATTTTATAACACATGGAAACGATCTAACTGAGGAAATCTTCACACTCCTTTAATGGGTATGAAAATTTTTTACTCTAAAAACTTGGTTTTATATCCTCAAAATGTTTAAAAAATGCCATTTTTTCATCATCTGTATTTATATTGAATGTATCTGCAAGTATAATTAACTTTCTAATCTGAAGCATAATTTTAATTTTTTCATCTTCTTTTTCTATTTCATTGATTTTTTGTATAAGTAGTGGTATTTCGTTTTTTAAGAAATTAAAAACTATATTTTCTGTTTTTGATTTTTCGATATTTATGTTTATTTTGTTACAAAACTCAATTAGCGTTATTGCAGAAGAATAAACATCTGAAAATGGATTTTTTTCTTCAAAAAGTTTTTTATATAATATAGAAGAAAAACAATCTTTTAATTTTAGTGTATCAATATTAATCGAAAAATAATTAATAAGTTCAAATAGATGTGATAAATTTTGATATTCTTCTTTTGTTGGAAAATCAACTAAACTATTTGAAAGTTTATAAATTAATGACTCAGATGCACATCTAACTAATGATTCTACAATTTGTGGTAATTTTGATTTTGCTTCTTTGTAACTATATGCAAGTTTTTTTAAATCTGAAATTAGATTGATTTCATTAGATATTATTTCTTCTATTTTTGGGAAGTTAGAATACTCAATTATAATGTTTCTTATCTCTTGTGGTAAATCGTCACTTTTTAATACTCGTATATCTTTATTTTGGTCAAAATTGTTAGAAAGTATTCTATTTGTGGCTTCTTTAAGAATATCATCATTCTCACTAATATAAATTGTATGATTATATTGATCTTTAGTTTTATAAATGAAATAGAATGTTTGTGGATAGTGATTTCTTTTATCAATAATATCAATTTTTCCAAAATAAAAATCATTCTCTTTTTTGTCGATAATAAAATTTTTATAGTAGAAATTTTTTGAAATTTTTAAAGCATTAACATCAATTGTACTACTGATCAAAAAAAGAGTTACAAAACTATTAACAATATGAAAATTGTCCTGTGTAAAAGGATAAATCCAATAATTTAATACCCACTTTCCATTATGAAATTCTGGAATATTTGATTTAGCTTCTTCCATTTTATTTTCAAAATGAGTTTTTATATCAGCTGATTTGTCTCCAAGCACATTTAAAGCCTTGTAAGCGTATTTTATATTTTGTACGGTTTCAATCCCTGTAAGTTCTGTAAAAAACCATGCACAGGAAGTGTAGGCAAATAAAGAATATTTTTGGGCTTCGAGTAAATTTATAATTTTTAATGTTTCTTCTTTTGAAAGTTGCTTTTTTATGTGCTTTGTCAAAAATTGTAAATCATTTTTCTCATAATCAAACATATAATCAATGTAATCGTTTCTTAAATCAAAAGGATTTTCTGTATAAGG
>MIAN01000256.1:0-7803 GCA_001829125.1 Spirochaetes bacterium GWB1_27_13
ATTTTGACATTTTTTCGCCATTTTCACCCAAAATCATACCTTGATTTCTCAAAGACATAAATGGTTCTGGTGTATTTAATACGCCAATATCATATAAAAATTTATGCCAAAATCTTGAATAAAGTAAGTGAAGTACAGCATGTTCTGCACCACCAACATATAAATTTACAGGAAGCCAATATTGCATATTTTTTTTATCTGCCAATTGTGTATCATTTTTTGGGTCAGTAAATCTTATGTAATACCAACAACTTCCAGCCCATTGAGGCATAGTGTTTGTTTCTCTTTTTGCTGGTCCTCCACAAGTTGGACATTTTGTATTAACCCATTCATCTATTGCTGCAAGTGGAGACTCGCCTGTACCAGTTGGCTTATATGATTTTACGTCTGGGAGTCTTAAAGGTAATTCAGTCTCTGGAATACCTACTATTCCACATTTTGAGCAATGAACAACAGGGATTGGTTCGCCCCAATATCTTTGTCTTGAGAAAATCCAGTCTCTTAGTTTATAATTTGTTGTTTTTTCACCTTTACCGTGTTTTTCAAGCCATTCTGTAACTTTTTGCTTAAAATCTTGAGTTTTCATACCATTAAACTCACCAGAATTCACAGCAATACCATCTTCTGTTTCTGCCTCTTTAAGTTCGTACAAAGAGCCATCTTTACTCACAACCTGAATTATAGGAATGTTAAATTTTGTTGCAAACTCAAAGTCTCTTTCATCATGAGCAGGAACAGCCATAATAGCACCAGTTCCATAACTAATAAGCACATAATCAGAAATCCATATCGGTATTTTTTTGTTATTTACTGGATTTATCGCATAAGAACCTGTAAAAACACCAGTTTTCTCTTTATTTAACTCTGTTCTTTGTAAATCAGATTCGTTTGCAGTTTTTTTTATATATTCTAATACAGTTGTTTTTTGTTCTTTTGTTGTAATTTTTTCTACCAAAGGATGTTCTGGTGCCAAAACCATGTAAGTCGCCCCAAAAAGTGTATCTGGACGAGTCGTATAAATCCTTAACTTCTCCCCTACACCATCCACTTCAAAATCAACTTCTGCACCTTCACTTTTACCTATCCAGTTTCTTTGCATAAGTTTGATAGATTCATTCCAGTCAACTAAATCTAAGTCTTTCAAAAGTCTTTCAGCATAAGCAGTAATCTTTAACATCCATTGTCTTATTCTTCTTCTTTCAATTGGTGTATCGCATCTATCGCATTTACCATCTTTTACTTCTTCGTTTGCAAGACCTGTTCCACAAGAAGGACAGAAATTTATTGGCATTTCAGACTCATAAGCAAGTCCTTTTTTAAAAAGTTGTAAAAATATCCATTGAGTCCATTTATAATAATCTGCATCACTCGTTGCAATTTCTCTATCCCAATCATAAGAAAACCCAAAAGTTTTAATTTGTTTTCTAAATATTTCTATATTGTTGGCAGTTGTTTCTGCTGGATGTGTACCAGTTTTTATCGCATAGTTTTCTGCTGGAAGTCCAAAAGAGTCAAATCCCATAGGATGCAGTACATTATAGCCACTCATTTTTTTGAATCTTGTATAAATATCTGTCGCTGTATATCCTTCTGGATGCCCAACATGCAAACCAGAGCCAGATGGATAAGGGAACATATCCAATACATAAAGTCTTTTATCTTCTGGAATACTTTGATCTTCCGTTACTTTAAAAGTTTTATGTTCTTCCCAATAATCTTGCCATTTTTTTTCGACTTCAGTAAAATTGTAATCTTTCATAAAAAAAAACCCCTTATGCTTTATCTTCTTCTAATTTTATTTGATTTACTTTATCACCTAAAAATTCTATTTGCTTAATATTTTGTTCACCAATTTGTTTAATATTTTTTGATTCGGAAACAATGTTATTAAATTTTAAAATTATATTGTTTATTTTAGTTTGAATATCAACAGACATTCCTAAAATTTCAGTTATGCTTTTGTTGCTATCAATTACCATTTTTTCTACATTTTTTGAAGCCAATTCAACAGACGCTGACATCTCAACAGTATCTGATACACCATTTATAATTTCATTAGTCCCAAGAGATAATTCTTCCATACCAACTATTATTTCTTCTATTGATTCTTTTACTTCTACAACACCATCATTAATTCTATGAAAAATATCGGCTGCATTTTTATTTATTTCTTCTGATTCTTTAATACCTGATATATTTTTCTTTAGAGTATCAGTTGCTATTTTTATGTTGTTGTTAGTCTGTTCTGCAAGTTTTCTAATTTCGTCAGCAACAACAGCAAAACCTTTACCAAAATCCCCAGCATGTGCAGCCTCAATAGCAGCATTCATAGCAAGTAAATCTGTTTGGTCTGCAACATTTACAATAACATCTATTATATCAAGAATATTATTAGCCTGTTTTGATATTTCTTGGATAGAATACACAGCATTATTCATTTCTTCTTCACCACTATTCGCAGTAACTACCAATTTATCAATGCTTTCTTGTTTTGTTTTAGAAATATTAGTAACATTATTTATAGAAGTCGTCATTTCTTCAATCGCGGCTGACGATTGGGACACAGTTTTATTATAATTTTCTACTTTTTTATTTAACAAATTAGTAGATTCTAATATTTTACTGTTAGAATTTGTTGCATTATCAACACCACTTTTTAGTAAATTTATCTCTTTTTGGATATTCAATAGGCTTAAATTTATGTCATTTATATCATTTATAGTTAAATTTGTTGATTTTACTAACTTTTCACCAATTGATAAGCTATCTTTTGAAGAATTGACAATATCTTGTATCTTATTGAATCTCTTTTCATTTTTTTCGGCTTCTTTCTGAGAAAGCATAATTCTTTCAGTGATTATTGAAATAGCAAATATTCCACATACAGAACCAAATATCAGTAAAATAATACCTGAAGATATTTCCATTATGCTATTAGCATTCACTTGCCATACATTAGCACTTATTCTACTATAAATAACAAAAGATAAAGCTATTAATGCAGTAATTAAAAATACCATAATTTGATTTTTATGATTACTAATTAAAATTACAATACATAAGGCAAAAAATAACATAGCACAAAGTCTATAAAAAGTAAAAATACTAGTATCTGTAATAGGTCTCGAATAATCCAAAACTGTTATAACAATCACAGAGCCAATTGTTACAATATTATTTGAAATTGAATATTTACCATTTTTTAGAAATACCAAAGCAATTACACAAGCAAATCCAGATAATACTAAAAATAAAAGAGTAATTAAATGTAAACCATTAAAAAAGTACAAAAGCGGTATTGCTATAATAGACAAATAAATTGCCGCAAAATTTCCAAAAAGTAATGCTTTTGCTTTTTTTTGTAATTCAAAAGATTCTTCATTATAAGAGGATAAAAAAAAGTCAAAAAACTTTTTTATCATATTCACCTCGATTTAATTTTTTTTTAAAACAAAAATACGACCATTGATAACCAAAAAACTATTGCACTAACAATAGAAATTAAAATTGATTGCCAAAGTTTTATTTTTTGGATAACTAAGATAGCTTTTACCATTAATACAATATTCCATACCAATACAACTACCATATAAGCACCATTTATCATAATTTTATTTAAGTCAACAGCCATAAAATTATGAAAAGCCCCAGTTGTATGCTCTGAAATTAAAATAAGAGTAAACATAATAACATCACAAGTAAACGATAAAAAAAATGGTGTTACTATTGCAAACATCAATACAGCAAGTGAATTATCAAAACTACCTGTCCCCTTAAACATTTTTGACATAAGATATATCAAAGCAATAGTCATAATAGTTCCTAAAAATGTTACGGGTGCAGTAATAAATATATCTGCAAAATGTAAATATTCTTTTGGTATTACTGTAAAAGTTGGGTAGAATACTTTAATTTTTGCAATTGTGTAAGAAATCATCAATAAAGTATATACAACCTCCAAAACGATCAAATAAATAGCTGCGTAACTATTTAATTTAGGTTCAGATAACAATTCTTTAAAAGTCTTTGTTGGAGATACGATGCACCCCTTAATGTAATAAAAAATATTGTTCATAAAAACCTCCTTATAACACGTATTCTAATAGATTAACACAGATTATACTTGTTTCTATTAAAATTATCTTTTTTCTATGGTATTACACGGATTAACACTAATTTTAAAAGATATTGCACAGATTATTTTGTTAGTATTCAATTTATTTTTTATTCTATAGCTATTACTTATTTTAACTGACAAACAAAATTTGCTTATATCTCTCCTAATCAATGTTCATCCCTGTTATGTTTTATATTATATCAAATATTATTTATTTTTGAAATTTATTTTTTTTTTATACAAATTTTAATTATTTGTATTCTCCTCAACTTGTTTATCTTTTTCTATCTTCATTTTTCCCAAATATATTATCACTATTTTCTGTTTTTGTTGGTTTTAATCAATAAGTATGATCAGTGTAATATCTATACCCAATTATGTTAATCTGTATTATATTATATCATTTTTTATTTATTTTCAACTTTTTGTTATATAAAAATGCTGTTTTTTTTTAAATTAGAGAAAAACAATAGAGGAAAGAGTCAATGGAATATTAAAACAAGAATTTATATTTGACAATAGATTTAGGATTTGACATAGGCATTACTTAGATATGGTTTGTTTTTAATGTAGTTTCAATCTTTATGCTTTATACTCTTATTGTTAAACCTAATTTATTTATAAATCATATTAAAAACAAATTTTAAATTGCAACTTATTTCTGCAACTAGAATTATCATTTAATAAAACTAGGCAGAAATAATTTGCAAGTCACCTTTAAAAGCGTGGTGTGTAATTTCAATAAGTTATTAAAAATCTTTATCCATTACTGTTTTTCTATTTGCATTCTTAGCGTTTTCTATTGCTTTATCGCATAATTCCCTTATCTTATCTGACAATACCTCTGCTACTGCTCCAGATGTATTTAATCCTGCAGATTTAATATAAGTCTTTACTTTTGACATTATTGCCAATACTTCTTTTTTTTCTTCACTCATGAAATTCTCCTAATATTTATTGTTTTATTAATATCGTCACCTATTGTAATAAAATAAATCATCTACACATACAAACCAACTAATAGATACAATTAATAAGTCAAAACGTGGTAAAATCGACCAGTTCTCGCATCACGTGAGCCGCATGCCAACTCTTATCTGATGTTGCACTAACGACAATTTCAGATAAAAAGATGTTCCTATTTACTTTTGGATAAGAGTTAGTAAGTTAAATAACAAGTTCATTTTTCTTTAGATGATTTTTTAAATAAAAGAATATTCTTCTTGAGAGTAGAATACTTATAATTAAGATAAGATTTATAACTACTACGAAAATCGTTGCTAAAATAAAATCAAGCAATTGATAAAAACCTCTAAAAACAACTAATTCTATTAGAATAAAGAAAAAAAAGATAAAAATAGGTAAAAGAAAAAATGTAAAAATATGCAAAATTAAAAAATTGATCTTTTTATACTTATCCCAAATTTTAATAATCTTTTTTATCACAAAAAAAATAATTATTAAAAAAATTACTAATAATGAAATAATGTTATAAATTGCTGGGTAATATTTTGATACTAAATAAATTGGTAAAATAAATATTAGAGAAAATAAAGCAAACATTCCTAAAATTGTTAGTACAGAAATTATTATATAATATATTCTTTTTAGGTCTGTTTTTAAATTATATTTTTTCATTTATGACTCTTTCTATTTAGATTAATAATTAGTAAAACTTTGTTTCATTATTTTTTCTTCCTGAATTATCCTAACAATAAGTGAAATTATATAAAAAGGAAAAACAAAAACAAAAGTATAATAAGATTTACAAATAAGAGTAATTGCTATTAACTCTGGAATAACATTTAAAAAATAATTTGGATGTCTTATATATTTAAATAATAAATTTTTATTAATAGTATGTTCTTTAGCAATAATAAGTTTTACAGTCCAAATAGTTTTTAAATTGTAAATTACTATAATTAACATAGCGTAGGAAAATAAATATAAAACTAAACCTATTAAATTGATAAAATCAAATGTAGATTTGTTTATAATTGCTTCAGTAATTGATGATATATAAAACACAAAATGAAGAAAAGCAAGTATTATTGTATTTAATTTACCATATTCAATACCACCGTTAGATTTTAATCTTTTTTCATTCCTAATAGAATAAACAAGAGTTAGTATTCTCATAAAGAAAAATAATATAAAAAAAATTAGGATTAATGTCACTTTTTTTCCCTTAAAAATAAAGATTTAAATTACAACTCAAATTTTTAAAATTGCACAAATTGAATTCATATAATTACTTGATGTTAAACTAATTAAGTTTTATCGAACTAAAAAATGTTTCCTATAAAGTTATTATATATTACTTTTGTAATAAATTCAATATTTTTTTTAACTTACTAAACTTTATGTAATAAATCCAATTTTAATTCCATAGAATATTCTTTTAATATAAATCCAAATCTTTCATATAATTTGGATGCTTTTAGATTTGCGTTTAGCAATAATTTTTTTATGTTTTTTACTCTCATACTTTCAATAATTTTTTGCATTAATAATGTTGCATATCCTTTGTCTCTATATTTTTCATCTGTGTAGACATTAAAAATATAACCAACAGAACCATCATCTTTTAAATTTATTGGAGGCATTTCTATTATTAATACAGCAGCAACACTAATAATTAAATCATTTTCTTCCATATAATAAACTTCTAATAATTGATCTTTAATTTTTTTAGTATAAAAATCTCGATTTTGTTCCTTCATTTTATTATATTCCTCTTCATTACTAATTTGTCCATTAGTTTTAAATAAATCAACTCTTAGATTTATTAATTTCTCAATATCATTTTGATTCGCTTTTTTTATTGTAAACCCCATAATAAATATCCTTAAAGTAGTATATTTGTTAAATTTATTATTAATTCATCTATGATTAATAGTTTAAATGCAATAATATGATTATTACTATATACCAAAAAGTTTTGAGTTTGTCAAAAATCATAAAAATTAAATATATTTATTTTCCATTGTCCATTTACTATAAAGTAATTAAAAAAATATACCATTAAAAATATATGTATGATCTCTGTAAATATTGGATTTTTCAGATTTGTTTTTTCTCAAATATATTAATTCAACTTAATAAATTTCCATAATTCTAATCAGTGCTAATCTGTGTTATATATTGCTTGACAAATATTATAAAATTGATAATAATTAAAAAAATTGATTTTTTATTTTGTGTATAGAGAAATGTTTAGGATTGTCAAAAATCACAGATTCAAATAGTTATGCGATTTTAATCTGTGGCTTGTACTCGCTTGACGGGTGAATACGTGATGATCTGGCTAATCTGTGTTATGAATAGAAATTAATTATTTTAATTACTAATTACGCGATTTTAATCTGTGTAATTTAGTAATAATCTTAAAAACCTGTGTTATAAAATTTATGAATAATAATATAATATTAATAATTTTGTTTTTTTTTATATTCTCATGTAAAACCACAACACCTCCTATAGTCTATGATAAAAATCTCAAAATAATTGACAATGAAATTCAATTAATCCATCAGTTGATAAACAATGAAAATTATATAGAGGCAAACAAACAAATTGAAAAAAATTTAGAACTCTATAAAAATAATATAGAGTTTATTAATTTAAAAGCATGGTTGAAATTACAAATTGGTAATTATAAAGAGAGTGAAGAACTTTTTAATCAA
>MIAN01000256.1:7875-15388 GCA_001829125.1 Spirochaetes bacterium GWB1_27_13
TTTGAAAAAGCAAACGAAAATATAGTACTTGGTTTATCTTACAATCAAAATATTTCTTCTTTGTGGCTTGAAAAAGGTATTTTAGAATACGAAGGGCAAAAATATAAACAAGCATTAATTGACTTTACAAAATCTTATAACCTTGATTTGACTAATCAAGATGCTCTTTTTTTTAAATATATTACAATGTTACTAACAGGTAGAGAACTTGACGAAGTAAAAAATATATGGGATAATATAACTAAATCTCAAAATATAAAGAGTTTTTATTATCTTTATCATGCAAATACGCTATATAAGTTAAATCAAAAAGAATATTCGTTTATAATAATTAAAGAAGGGCTAACTAAGTTTCCGAATGAGCCTTATATGTTAAATTTTTGTGCATATCTTTTATATGAAAAATATAAAATTGACTCTAAAAAAGAATATTTGGAGGATGCTGAAAATTTTATATTAAAATCTATTGAAAACTCTAAAGAGATTGAATTAGAATTTTTTGATACTTATTTTTGCATTTTAAAAGAAAAAGATGATATAGAAACTATCAAAAAAGAGATAGATAGATATATTTTACAATTTCCTAATTCTAAAATATTAATAGAATGGCTAAATAAAATAAAAAAATAGTGAGGAATGTGAACTTGAAAAAATTAGTATTATTTTTTATAACTTTATTTTTATTATTTTCTTGTGTTATACAAAAAAAATCTCCAATGGAAGAACTTTTTAAAATGAAAATCGGTTATGGAGAAAACGAACTTGGTATTATTAACAATAATGGAATGGTAAATACTAACACAATAAATATTTCTTACAAAAATGGTTTTTATTATTTATCGGATTCTACAAACAACAAAATCTTAAGAACAACAGAAAAAGGCGAACCTCTATTAATAATTTTTAATAAAGAATCAAATCCACTTTTAAAACCTACTATAACAGAAAAAGACCCCAAAACAGAAGAAGAAAAAATAATTTTTGTTAAATTGTATAAAGATTATCCTGTGTATTCACCGGGACTTGTCATTGCTGACATTGAAAAGAATATCTATTTTATAAATAGATTACCTTCTTATAAAAAAGTAGATGAAGATGGCAATATAGGAAGTGAAATGATTTTAAAATTTAATTCAAATGGAGAATTACTTCACGAAATAGGTAAAAATGGAATTTTGACAGTTCCTTTTGGATATATTATTAATATGACTTGTGATGAAAAAGATAATCTTATTGTTCAAGAAAATTTTAATGAAGGTACTTTGATATATAAGTTTTCAAAAAATGGAGAACTCTTAAAAAAAGTTAAAATAACAAAAGATAAAATACCTTTAACATCTAAAGAAAATTCGTATCTTATTGATATTGTTGATGTAAAAATCGGATATTATGAAGATGAAATTTATGTAACTTGTCAATTTGTTAAAGAAAGTAAAGATGTAATGTCTATTACTAAATATGAAACAATGTATGAAAAAATCTTAAAATATTCTATAAAAACAGAAAAATTTGAAAGACTTATGTTAAAAGTAACACCGCAATATATTGATATTTCTAAGATTGCAAGTAATAATGAAGAAATTAAAAATTTATATGGTGATAAACAAAAAATATTAAAACCAATGGAAACAATTCTTGGTGTAGATGAAAATTATAATATGTTTTTTACTCAAAAAGATTTAATTTATTCATCTGCTAATAAAAATAACGAAATTTTATATGTCTATAATTCGGGAGGTAGACTCATAGATAATATCTATGCAACTTACCCTTATAATATAAAATACGCCTCGTCTATGTACTTTTCTTATACAGGAAGAGTGTATTCTTATTATATAAAAAATGGAGAAATTTACTTTGTTTTGGTTAACTAACAATTATATTTTATCAAAAGAAGAACTAAAATTAGTCGATCTAAACTCTTTTCAATTTAACAAAATACCACCCGTTTTATTAATGGAGGAAGCTGCTGAAAAAGTATTAAATCAATTGAGTTGTGACTTTGATTTATTAAAAGAAAAAATTTGTATTTTAGCAGGTTTTGGTAATAATGGAGGAGATGCTTTAAGTTTGGCAAGAAAATTATTTTTTCAAGAAATTTTTGCTGATATTTATGTATTTAAGGACAAAACAGGATCAGCCCTCTACGAACAACAAAAAGAAATTCTATCTTCATTAAATATTAATCTAATTGATATATCTGAACTTAAAGAAAAAATATTTTCATATACTTTAATTATTGATGGAATTTTTGGAATTGGCTATAAATTGAAAGAAGATAAAGAAATTGAGAGAATTTTTTCATTACTTAATGAAGGTGATGCAAAAATTGTTTCAATAGATATTCCTTCTGGTTTAAACACAGAAAATTTAAATTCAGTGAATGCTGATTACACTTATTCAATTGGTTTTTTGAAAAAAGATTTTTTTAATATTACAACTCGAAAAAAAGTTGGCAAAATTAAAGATTTAAAAATATCTTTAGACTTAAAAAACTGTGGATATTCTTATGAATATTTTTATATAAGACACATGGCAAAACCACATAAAAAACTTAATGATTTTGTTCATAAATATTCAAGAGGCGGATGTATTTCTATCGGTGGTAGTAAAGGTAAAATTGGGGCGATTATTTTTTCTGGGGAAGCTAGCATACGATCTGGGTCTGGCATAGGTTTAGTTATTACAGAAGAAGAAAATATTGATCTTGTAAATTTGTCTTCAAAAAATCTAATTGTTGACACCGTTGATAATATAGGAAATTATATTGATAAATATAAAACTGTAATTATAGGACCTGGTCTTGCTTTTAAAAATAGTGAAAATATAGAAAAAATAAGAAAAATATTCTCATTAAAAAAACAATTTATCCTTGATGCTTCTTTTTTTAGTATTTTTGACAAATCTGTTTTGGCTGATTTTGCTATTCCTCCTATTTTAACTCCACATTCAAAAGAATTTAAGGATTTTTTTAAAGAAGAATCAAGTAATCTAAACACAAATACAATGGATATTGTTTCTAAAGTTTCAAAAAAATACAATTGTTATATTATTTTAAAAGATAGTTTTTTAACAATTGGAACAAAAGATGGTAAAGTAATTATTTATGATAACCCTTGTAGAATTTTGGCACAGGCTGGCTCTGGAGATATTCTTTCTGGAATACTTGGTGGCATATTATCACAAGATTATTCTTGCGAAGAAGGAATGTTGGAATCAATTAGAATATTTTATGAAATAGCTGAATTTTTAAAGAAATCAGGATATAAATCTTATGAACCAGAGTATTTTATTGATTTAATCGGTAAGGAAGTAATTTTATGAAAAAATTACCAAATACACCAAAAGAAATCTATGTTGATGGAAAGGTAATAAAATTTCATTATAATAGAGCAGAAAGGCTTGCAAAAGTACATAAAGAAGAAAAAACCGAAAATTGTTTTTTATGTAAGAGGAATATGGGCATTGGTATAACTATGCTAAATATTGTTTTAGTAATAGTTTTAACAATATTTTTTTCTAAATCTACAGGAAAATTAAATTATTATAATGATAATGGCTTACAATTTTTTATATCCAAAAAATATTTTACTCAAACCTCAGAGTTTAATTTTCAAATAAAAAACATTTCAAAAAAATTAATAAAATTAGAAAAAAAGAGAAGATTATTTGAAATATTAGATGATAAAGAAAAAGTTGTATTTTATAAAGAAATAGAAGTCTCTAAAAGAGAATTTAGACCTAATGAGTATTATGTTGAAAATATAGTGACTGATAAATTAAATTTTGGAAATTATAAAGCGATTTTTTATGTAGATATTGAAAAAATTATTAAGATTGAATTAAAATTTAGTGTAAGATGATTTTTTGGAGGAATATTAATAATGAAATTTCTGAAAAAATTATTAGACAAATCAAATATAATTTCTTTAAGAATAGTTCTATTCTACTTAATAATAGGCAGTTTATGGATATTAACCTCAGATTTTTTATTTTTATTCATTTTTAATAAAAATGCCCAACTTATAACTTATTTTTCTATTGTTAAAGGATTTTTATTTGTTTTTGTTACTACTTTTTTATTATACTTAGTATTAAATAACGATATAAAAAAAATCCAAAAACAAAACCAAATTATAAAAAAAAATGAAGAATTTTTAAAAATTATTATAGAGACATTGCCAAATGCTATTTTAATAATTGATAAACAAAAAAAAGTAATATTTGCAAACTCAATAGCAGAAAAATTACTTTCATTAGAAAAATATGAAAATAAACAATATAAAAATTTTAACCTTGATTTAAAAGACATAAAAACAGAAGAAAACATTAATTTTGATAACCTTGTTTTTTTTGAAACGATAAATACTGGAAAAACAATATTTGATAAAGAATATCTTATTATTAATTCTAATAATGATAAAATATATTTATCAATAACCTCTACACCATTTTTTAACACTGAAACTTATGAAATTATAGGTTCTATTTCTTCTATAAACGATATTTCACAAAAAATTAAATTTGAAGAAAATATAATATCTTCTTTAAAAGAAAAAGACATTCTTATTGCAGAAATTCATCATAGAGTAAAAAACAATTTACAAATTATGTCAAGTTTAGTAAGTCTGCAATCTTTATCGTTAAAAGATGAACATTCTAATAATATGTTAAGAGACATTCAAAATAGAATAAAAACAATGGCATTAATTCACGAGAAATTATATCAATCTAAAGATTTTTCAAAAATTGATTTTGAAGATTATATAAAAAGATTGGTGAGAAGTGTAATGCAATCTTATAATAATAAAAGAATAAAAATTGATATTCATGTAAAAAACATTTCTCTACCTATCGATATTGCAGTACCTTTTGGTTTAATAATAAATGAATTATTTACAAATTGTATCAAGTATGCCTTTTGTGATAGAGAAGAAGGTGAAATAATTATCAATTTTTCTTTAAAAGAAAATAAGTATTTTTTTTATATGAAAGATAATGGGTGTGGGCTTCCACCTAATTTTCTAATAGAAAAAGTGGAAACTCTTGGCTTAAAATTGGTTAGAACATTGGTACAACAAATATTTGGACAAATAGAAATAAAAAATAATGATGGCACTGAAGTTATTATTACATTTAGTTTGTAAAAATAAAAAAAATACTCTTGACCAAAACCCTAAAATATCTTATTCTTTTGGTGTATGAAAAGAAATATTTGTATATTTTTTAAAAAAATAAATTTTAAATTCTTAGATGTCTTTCTACCTTATAATTTGGGAGAAGGACTTTTTTTTTCTAATTAATAAGGATGATAAAGTATGAATTTTAAAGGAAAAGATATAATCTCTTTAAGAGATTTCAAAAAAGAAGAAATTGAATATATTTTGCAAAAGGCATCTGAAGTAAAAGAAGGACGGCATTCTAACTCATTAAAAGGAAAAGTATTAGCAAGCCTTTTTTTTGAACCTTCAACAAGGACTCGCCTCTCTTTTGAAGCCGCTATGACTTTACTTGGTGGTAATTTTTTTGGTATTGCAGACCCACAAAGTTCTTCTACCCAAAAGGGAGAAACCCTAAAGGATACCATAAAGACTATCTCTGGGTATTGCGATGTGATAGCTATTAGACATCCTTTTGAGGGGGCAGCAAGAGCATCAGCTGATGTTACAGAAATTCCTATAATAAATGCAGGCGATGGGTCAAATCAACATCCAACTCAAACATTGCTTGATTTGTACACAATAAAAGAACAATTTGGGTCGCTTGATGGTCTAAACATAGGACTTCTTGGCGATTTAAAATATGGAAGGACGGTACATTCACTTTCTATGGCATTATCTTTTTATAATGTAAAATTATTTATGATTTCGCCCGAATTATTAAAAATGCCAATCCATTATGCTCAATATTTGGAAAATAAAGGCATTAAGTACACTGAAACACAAAATATTTTTGATGTGGGGCAAGACCTTGACATTCTTTATGTAACAAGAATACAAAGAGAAAGATTTGGCGATTTACAAGAATACGAAAAAGTTGCAGGAAGTTATAAAATTAACCTTGAAGTGCTTGATAAATTAAATAAAAAGATCAAAATAATGCATCCTTTACCCCGTGTTGATGAAATTGATGATTCTGTTGATAAGACTGACAATGCAATTTATTTTGAACAAGCACATAATGGAATACCAGTAAGACAGGCAATACTTGGTTTAGTGACAGGAGCAATTCAATGAGTGATCAACATTACAGAGTTTTTAAAATTGAGAATGGGACAGTTATAGATCATATTGTACCAACAATGGCTTTAAAAATAATCGATATACTTGGCATTAGAGATAAAGGATTAGTTTCTATTGGAATAAATTTTGATTCTGGAAAAACTGGCAAAAAAGATATAATTAAGTTTGAAAATGTTTATCTTGACAAAACAGAAACTGACTTAATCGCTCTTTTTTCTCCACACGCAACAATAAATATAATTAAAGACAATAAAGTTATTGAAAAAAGAAAAATCGAAATGCCAAGTGTTATTAACTCTATAATCAAATGTCCAAATCCAACATGTGTAACAAATAATTATAGAGATTGCGATACAAAATTTATTGTGGAAAGATTTGACGAAAATTCGACAATTGTAAGATGTTATTATTGCGAAAAAGAAACAACAGTTATTTCAGAATTGATTAAATGATTTATAACCTTTAGATTTTGATGATATTACAGAAAAAAATAATAGTTGGCAACCAATTGAATTTTTAATTAATTAAAAATTTAGTATTTAAAAGAGGTAAATACATGGCAAAGATAAAATTTGGTAAAATTGAGTTTCCTCAAAATGGTGTTTTGGCTTCTGGGATAATAGGTGTTACTGGCTGGTCAATGGCTAAGGTTGCAAAATCAGGTGCTGGTGGCATTACTTGTAAATCAATTTCTAAAAATATTAGAAAAGGTCATCCAAATCCAATAATTCAGGTTTTTGAACAAGGAATAATAAATGCTGTTGGGCTTTCTTCTACTGGTGCAGAAAACTCAAACAAAGAGTTGAAAATTTTAAGACAAAATTCTAACTCAATAATAATTGCATCTGTTTTTGGTGGAACAAAAGAAGAGTTTGGCGAAACTGTTTTATTGCTCGATAAAAACGTTGTTGACATAGTTGAATTAAATATTTCTTGCCCAAATGTTCATAGTGAATTTGGGCTTCCATTCTCAAGTTCTAGAGAGACTTCGGCAGAAGTTGTTAATTATGTAAGAAAATTAACAAATTTACCACTTTTAGTAAAACTTTCCCCAAATTTCCCAAATATTGGACTTATTGCAAAAGCATGTGAGGATGTAGGGGCGGATGGAATAACAGCGATAAATACTGTTGGACCTGGTATGTTGATTGATATAAACACGTTTCAACCAAAATTGAGTAATAAAACTGGTGGAGTTAGTGGTCCTGCGATTTTACCTATTGCCATTAGATGTATTTATGAAATATATAAAAATGTAAAAATCCCTATTA